>CAYYWE010000151.1:0-1521 GCA_964475315.1 uncultured Eubacteriales bacterium | reverse complement strand
TTATGTGGTGTAGAAAGTCATGGCATGATTTTAGCTTCACAAGATATTAATAATAATGTAAAAGTTATTTTCGTAGATGATAATATACCAGCTGGGAACAAAATTAGTTAGTTATTATATTAAATTTTAATTGTGGTGATTGATTTTGTACAAAATATTTGATACGCACGCACATTATGATGACAAAAGTTTTGATTTAGATAGAATAGAAATACTGAAAAACCTTCCAAATAACAATGTTTTAGGAGTTCTTAATGCTAGTGTAGACCTAGAAACTTCGAAAATATCACTTGAACTGTCCCAGAATTTTTCCCACGTATACTGTGCGGTTGGAATTCATCCGCAAAATACAAAAAAATTAAATAATAATTATGTAAATATTTTGGAAAATTTAATTATAAATAATAAAAAAATTATAGCTATAGGTGAAATAGGTCTAGATTATCACTATGATTCAATTAATAAAAATTTACAAAAAAACATATTTAAAGATCAAATCAAATTAAGTTTAAAACATAATTTGCCAATTTTAGTCCACGACAGGGATGCTCACGGCGATACTTTAGAAATTTTAAAAGAATATAAGCCCAAAGGTGTTGTACATTGTTTTTCTGGGAGTTTAGAAATGGCCAAAGAAATAGTAAATATGGGTATGTATTTAGGTATTGGTGGAGTCTTGACTTTCAAAAATTCTAAAAATATTATTGAAGTTGTACAAAATATTCCTGTTGATAATCTGGTTTTTGAAACAGATGCACCATATCTTGCACCTGTGCCTTGTAGGGGCACCAGGTGTGTCTCTAGTTATATTAAGTATACAGCTGAAAGGTTGTCCGAAATATTAAATATAAATCTAGACATTTTGTATAATAAAATTTTCGAAAATTCTTTAAAATTATTTAATATTAATAATTTATAATTATAAAAAGAGTGAGTTTATGAGAATTGGTCACGGTTATGATGTGCATAAAATAGATATCAATAGAAAATTAGTATTAGGCGGAGTCGAAATTAAATATAAATTTGGATTGTTAGGACATTCCGATGCTGATGTCTTAATTCATGCTATTATGGATGCTTTATTGGGTGCTGCTTGTTTGGGAGATATCGGAAATTTATTTCCGGATACTAATTCGAACTATAAAAATATTAGTAGTCTTAAATTACTAGAGCAAGTTTGCCAAATTATTCATAAAAAAAAACTTAAAATTGTGAATATTGATAGTACTATAATAGCTCAAGAACCGAAACTCTCGAGTTATATTTTTTGTATGCGCGAAAATATTTCCAAGATTTGTGACATAAATCTCGATAATATAAATATCAAAGCAACAACTGAAGAAAAACTTGGATTTACAGGTAATTTTGAAGGGATTTCAGCACATGCGGTGTGTTTGCTTGACATGTTTTAGGCCAAATACATATTAATTTTAAAAAATTATACATATTTTAGAAATATACTGTCAATTAGTATTTTGGTAGTTTTGTATAAAATTCATAAATATAATTATAGAATTAGAT
>CAYYWE010000150.1:0-1554 GCA_964475315.1 uncultured Eubacteriales bacterium | reverse complement strand
GGCTAGTAAAACGCGACGTTGTAAGAGTTATGACTCCGGGAACTATTATAGAAAATAATATGCTAGATGAGTCTAAAAATAATTATATTTGTTGTGTGTATTCTTCAGATATAATGCCTATGACGGGAATTTGTTTCTGTGATGTTTCTACTGGAGAATTAAAAGTTACAGAATTATATGGTAAAGATCAAGATTTAATTAGTCAAATTAAAGCAGAACTAGGAAGATTTAATCCAACAGAAATATTGTTTATCACAAGATCAGAAATATATAAATCTCTAAGTAAATTTATGAAAGAAAAATTAGGTTGCTGTGTAGATATATTAAAAGACAAATTTACTGATAAACAAGCTGAAGAATATGTTTTAGAACATTTTAAGTTAAAAAATTTTAAAGAAATAAAATTAGAATACAAAATTTGTCCGATAAAAAGTATTGCATATTTACTAGAATATTTGAAATCTACACAAAAAAATAATTTAAATAATATAAGTTCACCTGTGTATTATAACAAAGAAGAATATATGGGCCTTGATTTGAATACTATAAGAAATTTAGAATTACTAGAAACTATGCGAACAGGCTCTAAAAAAGGTTCACTTTTAGGAGTTATAGATAAAACTAAAACTGCTATGGGCAAAAGATTATTAAGATCTTGGATAGAAAGACCGTTGCTAAATAAAACACAAATTTTGTTAAGACAAAACGCAGTAGAAGAACTAGTTAAAGATTGTATATTAAGAAATAATTTGACTAAAATTTTGTCTGGGATTCATGACATTCAAAGATTAATGACTAAGATTACATATAATTGTGCTAATGCCAGAGATTTAAAGTCTTTTTCATTAGCTATTAGTTATTTACCAGATTTAAAATTATTATTAAAAAATACAAATAGTGAGTTATTAAAATATAATTATGATAATTTAGATGCTCTAGAAGACATTTTTAATTTAATAGACCAGGCTGTTTGTGATGATCCACCTGTAAGTCTCAAAGAGGGCGGTATAATAAAAGACGGCTATAATAAACAAGTAGATGAATACAGAACAGATATGTATTCAGGTGAAGATTTAATTAAAAATATAGAACAAAAAGAAAGAGATAATACAGGAATTACAAAATTAAAAGTCACTCATAATAAAATATTTGGTTACTACATAGAAGTAACTAATTCTTTTAAAAATATGGTTCCAGAAAATTACATTAGAAAACAAACTTTAGCAAATTGTGAAAGATATACTACTGAAGAGCTAAAACAACTTGAATCCCGTATATTTAATGCTCGCGAGAAAATAAACGAAACAGAATACAAAATTTTTGATGAAGTTAGAAAAAAAGTAGCGGAAAACTTCACAAGAGTTATTAGTACTTCAAATATTATAGCTGTTATAGATATTTTGAGATCTTTTGCAGAAATAGCTTCGAGTAATAATTATGTAAAGCCTGAAATACAAGAACCAGGCGTAATAAATATTAAACAGGGTAGACACCCAGTTGTAGAATCTTTAATAAAAAGTACAGATTTTGTTCCTAATGATCTGATTTTAGATC
>CAYYWE010000149.1:0-1572 GCA_964475315.1 uncultured Eubacteriales bacterium | reverse complement strand
AAAAGAAGGAACACCAAAAATCGTCTGTTCGTGCTAAGGTAGAACATGTTTTTGCCGTTATTAAAAATCTTTTCAATTATCGTAAAACTCGATATCGGGGCAATCGAAAGCAGATAGCTAAATTGAATCTGATTTGCCTTCGCTTTAAACAAATAACCAGGAGTATTCCTGCCATTTTAGATCTTTTGAGTGGAGCTCCTTTCCTTTCCTCTTTTCTGTTGCTGTTTGTGCGGTCTTGTCTTAAATTATTATAGAAAATCTGTATTTACAGAAATTTTTTCATACTCTTTTATTATATTATAAATTACTATGAATTAAGTATTTTTAATTCCCAGAAATTTACGAAAAAAGTTTATAATATTCTCAAAAAAACTGTTTTTTTTATCTGGTATTTTATATACTTGTTCCAGAGCTATAATTTTGTTCTCGCCAATAATTTTGTTATTTAAATAATATGTTATGGCTCCAAGAACTTGGCCTTTTTCAACGGGTGAATTATATATTTCAGGCAAATTAATCTCACGAATTACTGAATTTTCTTCATTAATTTTTAAATTTACTGTAAAATCACCTACTGAACCTACAGGTATTTTGTCTAAATTTCCATTAGATATTTTCAAATAATTTGTATAATTTATGTCGTTATAATTTTTTAATATAGTGTTTTCGAAACCGTATTTATATAAATTCATGTGGTCATCCCAATCGTTAGGGGCACTTAGAGTTACGCAAACTAATTTTTTACCGTCTTGTTGAGCACTTGATACCAAACACCTTCCTGCAAGTTTAGTAAAACCTGTTTTAATTCCTGTACAATTTTCGTATAATCTTAGTAATTTGTTATGATTTTTATACGTAACTTTTTTTGATGGATTAATAAATTTAATTTGTGAACTTTTTTGGCATACTATTTTAGAGAACTCCTCGTTTTCCATAGCATATGCCCCTAAAACCGCCATGTCATATGCTGTAGAATGGTGATCGTTTTTGTCTAGACCAGACGGTGTACAAAATTTGGTGTTGTTTAGATTTAATGACTTAGCTTTTTCATTCATTAAGCTCACAAATTTTTCTGAGTCGCCTGAAATTGCTATTGATATTGCGTTTGCAGCGTCGTTCCCTGAACACAACATCATTCCCTTAGCTAAGTCGCTCAAATTTAATATGTCACCCGGCATTAGCCCCATAGAAGTACCTTCAACGAGCACCATCTCTGGGGTTATTTCTATTTCTTTGTTTCCATGAGCCAGCATGTATTCTAGTGCTATTATTGCTGTCATAATTTTAGTTGTGCTGGCCATTGGTAAACATTTGTGCTCGTTTTTTGACCATACCACACTTCCTGAATCGGCGCACATTAGTATCCCTGCTTTTGCTGAAATATCCAAACATTTTGCTTTTACATTATATATACACAACAAAAATACAAAAAATATAATTAATATTTTATTTGAAATAGTTGTTTTCACGAAAAATCTTCCATTCTAAATTTTTATTTTTGTTTATATTTATATGCTCAATTCTATTTTTTAAACTACTATTTTGTGCTTTAAAAAATTATGTTTATTGTAT
>CAYYWE010000148.1:0-1611 GCA_964475315.1 uncultured Eubacteriales bacterium | reverse complement strand
GCTGTTGCAAATAAAGTTTCGTCTTTGATGGAAAATTCTAGAAATATCAACGAAGCTCTTGAGCAACAAACGAGATTATTGTTTTCAAAATTGACGGAAATTTTTAATAATATTAAAAATAATGCAGAAAAATATTATGAAAAAATTGAAAATAATGATAAATTACAAATAATTAAGACTAACAATTGTATAAATAATTTTATTTATTACACATGCCAAGAATGTCGGTTTTAATATTGAATCAAATATTTTTGATCTTAAAAATAATGAAAGTTTAGATTTTACAAATATTATTAGTAAATTAAAAAACAGTACTGGAGACAAAAAATTACAGGGTCTTGTTGATAAATTGTTGTCTGAAAACGGTGAAGTTGTCAAAAATATAAAAACAATAGAGGGTAAATTTATATCAGAACGTGTTAATGAGTTTGTTAGTAAAAATGAAGAGCAGACACGCAAGCAAGAACAAGCAAGGCAAGAACAAGCAAGACAAGAACGAGAGAGACAACAACAAGCAAAAGACAACAACAAGCAAGAAAAAGAACAACAAGATAAAACTAAAGCACGTTCTGCACTTGAAGAGTTAAAAAACACTTACAGCCAAGATGATTATAAAAATTATAATCCCGGAAACTATTTTTTTGGTGGAAAAATTGTTGCTGCAAATAAATTTTTAGTATATTTGGCCGATGGTGTTTTGGATAATTTAAAATTACAGAACGTTAATTTAAAAGATTACGAAGGTATAAATGATGCCAATCTAAAAAATTATATGACCTATGTAACGACTAAGAAAAATTTATCAGATATTTTCAATGCAAATATTTTAAAAGAACGATTAGTTTTTAAAAAACGTAACAATCCTGCTGAAGCCAGTTGTTTTTTAAAAGATATTTTAAAGATTGGTTTCCTAGCAAAACTACTTTACCCTGAGGCGCTGAGAGGGAAGTTTGGTAGATTTGTTAGTAAAGATAGTAACAAAAATATAAATGACCTGGCAGAAGCATACAATAAAGTTTGTGACCAGGCAATCAATGAAGTTAAAGTATTGCTTGAACAAATAAATAATTAAATTTAATACGACTGCGGAAGTCAAGTATTAATTAATTTTTTATTAAATATAATTTATTTTGTCTTGGACATAAAGTTACTCCACCATTTGGAGTAACTTGAACCATTTCTTCGATAGAACCACCGTTTTTGATTTGAATTCTCGGTTCAATAGTGTATACACTATTGTTGCGTAAGGTAATATTAGACTTTTTGTTGCCGTGGGGGGCTATGCTCGCACCGGGATTATGGGCTAGCTCGCCGATTGCGTGCCCTGTAGAGTGATTATAATTTGGATAATTGTTTGTTAGAATATGGCTTCTGACTAAATTATCTATTTCGTAAGCTTTAACGCCAGGTTTCAAATTTTTTATGCCAATGTCAATAGCTTGATATAAAGTGTCAAAAACTTTTTGAATTTCTGTTGGTATATTATATATTTTTTGTTTATTTTTGATATAAAAATTATTATTATGTAAAGCATAGCCCATTCTTTGCAGGTCACTAGAATATTTTTTACCGTTTTTTAGATGAATTTGTATACCAAAATCCATATATATG
>CAYYWE010000147.1:0-1646 GCA_964475315.1 uncultured Eubacteriales bacterium | reverse complement strand
CAGGAATAAAGTCATCAACAAGAACTTTTGCTCCGAAAATTGATTGGAAACCATCACGGAATGATGTATCCATAACTTTAATTAGTTTTTTTGACATTTTTATATACCTTTCTTAATTTCTTACTTCCTATCCTTAATGGAGAGGATTCGTGAGAGGGGATTCCCCTCTTCTTTTAATTATTTTCTACCAAATATTGCAGACAAGATTGCAACAGCAATCTCTTCATCATTTGATGAAGCAGCTTTTCGTGAACCGCCTGCTGTTTGAGGAATTACCTCTGGAAAAATTAAATTCAATTTCCTAACGATTTTGGACATAATAAGCATTGATGCAATTGTAATGCATAAGAATGTAATTACAGTTCCCATGCCAATGCACATAACTGATATGCCTTGGATTAACAATTCATTCATAAAATATCTCCCATTAAAAGTACGTGTTCATTGTTTTCATTGTCAATTAATTTTAAAGCTCCGTCATCAGTTATATCTTTTGCAATTCCACATATTTCTTTGTCAAAAACCTTGACGGTAACTTCTTTATTGAGAAATCCGGCTCTTCTTATGTAATCATTTTTTATTAATAAAAATCCATTCTCAATAAAACTATCATACCCCAAACAAAATTTATCTAAAAGTTTTTTAAAAAAATTTTTCTTATCTATTATTCGTCCAATTTCTATATTTAAGGATGTTGCAGGTTGATTAATTTGTGATAAATTTTCTATCTTTGCATTAAGATTTACACCAAAACCTAGAACTAAGCCTTCTAATTTCCCATTTGTAATTACGCCTTCAGCCAAAATTCCTGAAATTTTCTTATCATTAATTTTAATATCATTTGGCCATTTTATAGTTGGAACGACTCCGTATTCTTCAAAAGTTTCGGCTAAAACTATGCACAAATATTGGGTTAGGTTTGAATATAAAACCTTCATTTCGCCAGAAGGTTTAAGGACGATAGACACATAAAGGTTATCATGTCCAAGATAGCTCCATTTTCTGTCCATTCTTCCCCTGCCGTTTGTTTGATTAAAAGTATAAACAACAGTTTTATCCGTTAATTCTTTAATATGCTCTTTTGCGTATTGGTTAGTAGAGCCGACTTCTTCTAAATAAACTAATTCCATAGTAATAATTGTATAATAAACAAAAGTTTTTGTCTGATGATACTACATTGCTGAGTATTCTTATGAAGATTTATATGAATCTTCATAAGAATACTTGAAGAACTTTTAACAAAAGAATTTTTAGTAATTAATTAACTTATTTGTTTTAACCTAAAAACCCTCTTTTAAGAAGATCATAAATGAGGGTTTTTAGATTATTTAAATTTATTTTGCTTATGCAACCTTTTGTTCGTTGTTATTTTTACTAAAAAATTTATCACCTAATTTATTAGCAATAGGAGTAACTAATACAGGAGATAAATACCTGTAAATTAAAGTAAAGGTAGCAAGTCTTGCCAATACGCTAACACCCTTTATTTTTTTACCCAAACCCTCTGCAAGTTTCTCTGCTTTTTGAATTGATACAGAATCACCTTTCGCTTTCAAAGCGGCCATTTCTTGGTCCATAAGCCCAGCATATCTATAGCCAATATTTTTTATTTTATCTTTCATTGCATTATTTACTATATAACCAGC
>CAYYWE010000146.1:0-1651 GCA_964475315.1 uncultured Eubacteriales bacterium | reverse complement strand
ATGAAATTTTGCTCGAAGCTGCAGTTTTTGACGAGATTAGCGTAAGATTAACTTCTCGCGCTAATAAAATTTCAACTCCATCGTCTTTTAGGTTTGAACGCGGTGTGAATACTGAGACTACACTAGATATTTTATATCATAGCGCTGAATTAATTACTGAAATTTGTGGTGGAGAAATAATTCCTGAATTCTTTGATTATAATAATCCAAATAATAATTATATAAAAAACAACATAAATTTAAGCATAACCAAAACAAATAATATTTTAGGCACAGAATTAAGTAAAGAACAGATTATAAAATATTTGAATCAATATAATTTTTCTTGTAAAAATAATATAACTAATTCTGAAAGTTTAATTTGTGTTAAAATTCCAAGCTATAGACTAGACATTCTCAAAGACATAGATTTAATAGAAGAAGTTGCTAGAATTCACGGATATGATAATATTTTACCAAAACCACCTGTAATTCCGATTATTTTTAACAAAAACAAAATTTGGGACAATATTAATAAAATACGTGATATTTTGATTGGTTTAAATTTCTGTGAAACTATAAATTACAGTTTTATTCCGTGTGATACTATGAAACAATTGAATATTAAGCCTAAAAGTAATTTATATTCAGATTTGGTTTTAAAAAATCCTATTGCAAACAATTACAGTCTTATGCGTCCGACTTTGGTTTATTCTCTTATCAATACTTTAGCATACAATTATTCTGTTAAGAACACAGATTTAAAATTATTTGAACTTGGTCGAGTTTATTTTAAAGACACTACTTGCGATACCGGTTGCCAAGAAGTAGATACATGTGGTTTTGTGTTTTCTGGAACTAGAATTTTTAACCAATGGGGCTGTACTAAAAATATTAAATTTGACTACTATGATTTACTGTCTTATTTAGAAATTATTATGAGTAATTTTGGACAAAAGTTTGAACTGAAAAACACAAATCTTGACTTTTGTGAATTAAATACGGCTTGTGAAATATTAATAAACAATAATTATGTAGGATTTTTAGGCGAAATAAATAAAAACAAATTTAATTTTATTAAAAATACTAAATTAATCCGTGATAAAATATTCTATTGTGAATTTTATATAAAAAATATTAATAATAAAATCAAAAAATTAGAGTTTGAATCTAAATTTCCACCAATTATTAGACAATACAATTTTATTTATGAGAAAAATATTTCATCTGAAATTATTATTAATCATATTAAGTCTGCGTCCAATTTTATAACAAATATAACAGTAAAAGATATTTACACAGACAAAAACATGAGCGCAAATACTCATGCTGTTTTGTACGAAATTAATTATTGTAGCACTTCTGGAACTTTAACCAGTGAACAAATTGAATCTATCGAAAATAATTTTATAAATTCACTTAAAAATAAGTTTAATATTACTCTAAAAAATAATATAAATTTATAATATACCTTTTGCGAAATCAAAAATATATGGTATAATGGTGAAATGAGATATGAAAATATAAGGTAAGACCGCACAAACAGCAACAAGAAAAAGAATGGAGAAAACGAGCTCAACTCAAAAGGTTTACAATGATAGAAATACTCTTGACTATAAGATTATACAAGTTCTGAACCAGATAGAGCCTTAGCAATCAGTTCCTTGTCATA
>CAYYWE010000145.1:0-1675 GCA_964475315.1 uncultured Eubacteriales bacterium | reverse complement strand
AATCGAACCCATGTTACCGGCGTGAGAGGCCAGTGTCTTAACCGCTTGACCAACGAGCCCACACTGCTACTTATTCTATGAATTTTAAAAGCAATAGTCAATACTCTATTTAAAATTTTGTAAAAATTTAAAATTATTAAAATAAAATTTTAAACTTTAAACAAAAAATAAATAAATACTCAAGTAACATAAGTTAATAAGAGATAAATTTTAAAAAAATCGCACACCAATTTTTAACTACACCAAACATAAAAAAATTTCATAAACCACACTCACACCAAATTCAGTTTTCCAAAAATTTATATAAGATAGTTATTAAAAAATCATAAATAATATATTATCGACCCGACTAAACTGCTTAAAATTAAAACTACGCCTAAAATCGCCAAGACCCTTACACGTCTTTTTTTCCTAACGATATTACTGTTTTTGACATATTTCATAATTGTTTGCTCCTAAGTGTTAAAACATCTTTGTTAAAATTACTCAAAATTTGTGTTACTTGTTTGAAAAATATGTCGCGCTTTTCTAATTTGTGTTAAATGGTTTGTTACGGTCTCGTCCAAGTTTTTCATAACGCTTAGAGCATATTCATTACTAGAAACACGCATTTCGCGGGCTTTAGTATTGGCTTCCGAAACTATAGATTCAGCTTTTGATTGTGCTACACGCATAATTTCACTATTGTTTAATATACTCTTAGCTTTTTCTTCAGATGATTTTATTATATTTTCCGCTTCAGAACGTGCTCGTTCTAATATGGACGACCTATCTTGCACAATTTTTTTCGCTTGGACTATTTCCATTGGTAAATTTTCTTTTATCTCGACCAAAATTTTCTCAATTTTTTTAATATCTACGACACTTTTTCCGCCTGACATCGGCAACTGCCACGCAGAATCTAATATTTCATCGATTTCAGTAAGCAATTTTTCTACACTAACCACACCAAATTTTACCACCTTGTTTTATGTTTTTTCACACAAATTAATTATTATTTTGCCATAATTATATATTTTTTGCAAGTATATTTTTTCAATTTTGCCAAAAATTATTTTATCATAATTTTCTTTTAAATTTTCTATAATAATCATTTTTGGCAACACACTGAGATTCAAAATTAAATTCAAAACTTGATTTAACAAATCTATGTTATTATACGGCGGATCTAAAAAATATATATCTGCACACTCTAATTCTTCCAGGTTGTTTTTAAATAAATCTATTACATCTGACTTTATTAACTTAATATTATTTTTAAATTTTATCATGTCTAAGTTTTTTTGAATGATTTTTATATTATTATAATTATATTCTGAAATTATTACTTTTTTTGCACCTTGACTATAAGCTTCTATACCGATCTGGCCTGTCCCACCGAATAAATCAACAAAAACTTTATCTTTAATTTTAAATCTTAATATGTCAAAAACTGACTTTTTTATTCTGTCTTTAGTAGGTCTGAGATCAGAATCTTTACTAGATTCTAATATTAATCCTTTAAGTTTTCCTGAAATTACATTCAAAATTTAACCTCTTTTACAAAATTTTCAAATATTAAAGCGGAATTTTTAGAAGAAATATTAATAAACTCTTTAAATTCTATTATTGAATTATTATTAAGAGAATCTGAAACAGATTTTATAATTCCAAAATTCTTAGAGTTAACATAACA
>CAYYWE010000144.1:0-1712 GCA_964475315.1 uncultured Eubacteriales bacterium | reverse complement strand
TCAAAAGCTGCAAAAAATTTTGATATAAATAAAAACACAAAGTTCTCTACATACGCTGTTATATTAATTTTAGGTGAAATTAAAAATTTATTTCGAAATAATAATTATTTAAAAATAAGTCGTAAAACTAAAGAGTTATTTACAAAAATTCAACTAGAACGAGAAAAATTTATAAATATTAACTCCAGAGAGCCTACTGTACAAGAGCTTTCTGAAGTTTTAAACAATAAACCTGAAGACATTCTAGAAGCACTTGAGTTTTCACAAATACCAATTTCTCTAGAAAATTATAATTATAATAATAATTTAAATAATATTAATAAAAATTATGTTTTTAATAATTTAGAAGAAAAAATTTCGTTAAAAATTACTATTTTTAATATAATAAAGAATTTAGATTCTAGAGACAAAAATATTATATATTTAAGATTTTTTAAATTTGTAACCCAATCTGAAGTTGCCAAAAAGTTAAACATGACTCAAGTACAAGTTTCTAGAAGAGAAAAATTTATATTAAATTTTATTAGAAACAAATTGGAATAAAAATAAATATAAAATTAAATAATTATAACTGGAATTAATAACACAATCCAGTTATAATTATAATTTTTTATTACTCAAACAAATTTTTTAATCTGTCAAAGAACGACCGTCTTTTTTGATAATTTTTTTCTGTCAAACTTTTTTCAAATTCTTCAAGTGCGCTTCTTTGAGAGCTTGTCAAATTTTTAGGGACTTCTATATGGACTCTCACATATTGGTCACCTGAACCGCGACCGTGTAATTTTGGTATACCTTTGTTTTTGAGTTTAAATACGTCGCCATTTTGAGTGCCTTCGTGTATATGATATTCGACTTTACCGCCTATAGTTGGGACTATTACATTTGCGCCGAGAGCTGCTTGAGAAAAAGTAATTGGTAAATCACACCAAATATCATAATCTTTGCGTTCAAAGACACTATGTGGAGAAATATTTATGTATAAATGCAAATCTCCAGGTTCTGCGCCGTGTTTACCAGCATTACCTTTATGACTTATATTTAAAATTTGTTTATTGTCTATGCCAGCGGGGATATTAACCTCAATTTCTTTGCTAGTTTTAATACGACCGTTGCCTCCACAATAGCTACACGGATGCTCTATGACTTTACCAGTACCGCCACAAGTATCACATGTACGAGCTGTCTGCATAACACCAAAAGGAGTTCTCTGATTAATTACGATCTGACCTGTACCCCTACAGACATTACACTTTTGTGGGAAAGTTCCTTCACGAGCACCAGATCCTGAACACTTAATACAAGTATCTATACAGTCATATTTGATTTTTTTTGTACAGCCCTTGGCTGCTTCCATAAAAGAAATATTTATATTTACTTCTATGTCTGAACCGCGTCTGGGACCAGAATTTCTACGAGATCTAGTATTTCCAAACCCGCCAAAGAAACTTCCAAAAATATCTCCCAAGTCTATATCATCGCCGAACGGATTGCCTGAGTAGTAACTACTTGAGCCAGCGCTATAATTTGGATCTGTACCCGCATGGCCGAATTGATCATATCTAGCTTTTTTGGTTTTATCTGATAGTACATCATAGGCTTCATTTACTTCTTTAAATTTAATTTCTGAGTTTTTGTCCCCAGGATTTAAGTCTGGGTGATATTTTTTTGCTAGTTTTCTATATGCTTTTTTTATTTCTTCGTCCGAAGCG
>CAYYWE010000143.1:0-1719 GCA_964475315.1 uncultured Eubacteriales bacterium | reverse complement strand
ATAGTACAAACACTATTTTTGGAGTATGGGTTTTTGTGAAATATTTAATTTTGTAAATTTTGGTAAAGAAATTATTTTTTTCAGGCAATAAAACTCTTTCACAAAACTTTATGTGTATGTAGAAAGGGAAAATATGAATATCAATACAAAAATTTATGAAACTTTACCAAAAAATTTATATCACATAACTACAATAAATAGTCTTCAAAAAATTAAACAGGATAATTTGCTTAAAGCAATGCCTGATACATTGACAGGAGGCGAGGTCAAAGGAATATTTACGTTTGATTTAAATAATTTTCTTACACAGTGGACCAAGGATAAACATATGAATTTGGCACGATTAATTTTAGATTATATCGCAAAAGGTCGAGAGTTGGTTGCATTAAGAGTTCCTGTAAAAAATCTTTCTGAAGAACAAGTTTTAAATACCAAAATTAGAAATGTAAACGATGCAATTGATTGGAAGTTTAATAGTTATAGATATGGAAAAAATGTTCCGGAAAATATTAAAGGGGTTAAGTTATCTCAAATTACACAACCGGAATTTATTAATGAGAAGCCAATAGAATATATTATTCCAGAGGATATTCCGTTAGGTAAGCTGGAAACTCTGGGGACAACGAGATTTGATAGCCGACTTAAATTGTCAGAAATCTTAACAAAAATGTTTAAAGGTCAGCCTGAAGAAAAAATTATTGAAGCAAATATTGATACACTAATATAAATTTTCATGCTAATATAAAAATCATATTATTGAGTTAATGAGGAAAGGAATTTAAAGATGGAAAAATTAGCAGATATTGGTGTATTTGGTGGTTCAGGTTTTTATAAGTTTTTAGAAGATATAAAAGAGGTTAAGATAGAAACGCCTTATGGTATGCCGTCTGATAGTTTATTCATTGGAAAAATTGGGGCTCATAAAGTTGCTTTCATGCCTCGTCATGGCAGAAGTCATACGATTTTACCTCATTTAATTAATTACAGAGCTAATGTCTGGGCAATGAAAGAAGTTGGCTGTAAGAGAGTTATTTCTCCTTGTGCAGCAGGAAGTCTTCAAAAGCATGTAGCTCCGGGGCATTTTGTAATCTGTGACCAGTTTGTAGACTGGACTGACGGCAGAAAGACAACTTTCTTTGAAGGGCCAATCGTTACTCACCCTTCTGCGGCAGAAACCTATTGCCCTGAGTTGAGAAAACTTGCAATTGATACTGCTAAAGAACTGGGAATTACTGTTCACGAAACAGGTACGGTTGTTGTAATAAATGGCCCGCGTTTTTCAACGAAAGCAGAGTCTAAATTTTTCACATCTCAAGGCTGGGAAGTTATTAATATGACAGCATTTCCGGAAGCATATCTTGTTAAAGAAATGGATATGTGTCCGCTGAATATATCTTTGATTACGGACTATGATGCCGGACTTGTAGGAGATGTTCCTCCTGTTTCGCATCATGAAGTTATTCAGGTGTTTAATAATAATTTGGATAATTTGAAAAAACTTTTATTTACTATGATAGAGAAAATTCCGGCAGAAAATAATAATTGCGAATGTGCAAATACACGTAAAAATTCCCAGTTATAATGAAAGGCAGAGTATGTTATCAAGAGCAGTCGGCACATTATTTTATTTTTATTACTTATTAATAATTTTAAGAATATTTTTAAGCTGGATACCTAATATTGACTGGCAGGCTCAACCTTTTCAATGGATGCGTTCTG
>CAYYWE010000142.1:0-1766 GCA_964475315.1 uncultured Eubacteriales bacterium | reverse complement strand
TAATTACTGGTGTTATGGCTTCGTTAGCGGCAACAGCAAGTGTATTTACAGGCTCAGCATTAATAAGGGAAAAAAAGGCTAATCTTTCAAATATGTTGGCATTGATTTATAATTCAATATTAAACGACTCAGATGAAGTTTTAAGATGTAATGTTTTAGTAACTGCAATTGATGAACGGAATTTTAGTTCATGGGCACCATGGAATTGGATTAGCAAACCAAGAAATGACGGAGGATTTGCAGCTTTTGATTATATAGGTAATTTAAAATATGCACCAAAAGGTAGTGAATATGACCGAGGTTTAATTAGATTTTTCAGTGAGATATTTGAAAAAATTACGACACAAGGACATATAGACATAGAAAAAGCAAAAAGATTTGTAAACAGCGGAGACTGGCCTAAAGCACCACAAATAATATCAGAATTATAGTTTTTTTAGAAGCAAATATTTATTATATTTGCTTCTTTTTTAAAATTTAAAAATAATTGAAAACTAACAAAAAATATGGTATAATAAATATATTAGTCAAGAAGAAAGTAACTTGACTAAAATTAGAAAAATTTGTAAAATAAAATCAGGAGGTAATGTCATGAAAAAATCAATGGTTCATTTTTTTAGTTTTTAATAATTTCAGATGCGTTCTCAGTATATTAATAAATTAAGGTGGTTGGTTAGTTTGAAAAAGTTTTTATTAAAAATCAAAAAGGTGTTATTATTTTTTATTTCGGCATTGATTTTACCAGAAAATATTTTTGCTGACAAAATTCCTAATAATATTTCTGGGTTGAGCACAATTAAAAATTTTTTAGCAACAGCTATGCAGCCAGTTGGCAACACGCTTTACATATGGGGAGGTGGCTGGAATAGTGAAGACACCGCTGCGAGTGAAACCGCTAGACACATTGGCATTTGGCCACAATGGAAAGAGTTTTTTGACAGTCAAGATTTAAATTATAATTTTCTGGATTATGCTATAAGCGAGAATGGCGAAGCCGTAACTCCTATACCTGAGTATCTTCCATTAGGGCTAGATTGTTCAGGGTATTTAGGATGGCTTTTATACAACGTTTTCCATAATAAAAATATGGAGGGGATGGGTTATGTTTCTTCTTATACAGGCAGAACAAATGATTTCGTTGACAATAATTGGGGCACTGTCATAAAACCTGAAGATATACGGTGTTTTAAAGCGGGAGATATAATGAACAAAGAGGGACACGTTTATATTGTTATAGGTCAATGTGATGATGGAAGTGTCGTTTTTGTACATTCATCTCCTCCTGGTGTTCATATCTGTGGGACAGTCACTCCTGATGGTAATGAGCAAAGTGAAGCAGTAGTTTTAGCAGAAAGTTATATGAAAAAGTACTATCCAGAATATGATGAAAGGTATTCACGCTATGGATACGTTAGAAGTAGTGATTATTTAACCCAGCATACACAGCTTAGGTGGAATACTGAAGGTGCTATGAAAGACCCTGATGGTTATATTGAGATGACTGCAGAGCAAATTTTAAAAAATTTATTTGATGAAAAACAAAATGAAAATTCAACAGAAAAAAACTAATATGTAATATGAAAATTTATTATTAGAACAAAAATTATATAAAAACACCAAATATAGAAAGCAAGATTAAGATATGAAAGTAAATTTAATTTAACACTAGAGTGTGTACATACTCATTGAAAAGTAGAGGGGTGTATATTAGGATGCGAGCTGCAGCTATAAAAAAGGGATTCATTCCTGTTGTGCCTCCAAAGAAA
>CAYYWE010000141.1:0-1775 GCA_964475315.1 uncultured Eubacteriales bacterium | reverse complement strand
AATGAAGAAGATAGAAAAAAATACACTGCTGATGGATTGCATTTTAATGATTGTGGGCATGAAGTATTAGCTAATTTATTAATTGATTTTTTAGAAAGTGAGCTATAAATTTTTTGCTCACTTTTTGCTCACTTTTTGCTCGCTTTTTTGTTCACTTTTTGTTTACTTTTTTAAAAAAGTTTGTTATAATCAAGGTGAGGTATAAAATATGGATATAAATTATATAAAAGAATTAATTTCTCAAGAATATGAAAATGAATATATTGAATTTAAACATGACTGGTTTGATATTGATGAACTAGGTGAATATATTAGCGCTATTTCTAATTCCGCTACTCTTAATGGAATAGATTATGGTTATTTTATTTGGGGGATTGATGATAAAACGCATGAGGTTCTAGGAACAAAATTTAATCCGGAAATTGAAGTAAAAAATGAACCACTAAAACATTATTTGGCAAGAAATTTAAATCCAAGTATTGCTTTTAAATTTTTTGTTGAAGAAATTGAAAATAAAAGAGTTGTTATTTTGGAAATTCCTCAAGCTAAAAGCATTGTTACTGAATTTAAAAAAGAAAGATATATTCGTATTGGTTCAAGCAAAGAGACATTAAGAAAATATCCAGAAAGAGAAGCAGATTTATGGGTGACATTAAAAAATGGCATCCCAACAATAATAAATACTTTATCTCCTGTTCAGAATTTAACATTTTCTGCATTATTATCTTATTATATATCTAAAGGTTTACCTTTGAATATGAGTAGTTTTAAAGAAAATCTTCATTTTTATGTCCCTTCAACTACTAATTATAATATATTAGCATTTTTACTTTCTGATAATAATGATATAACTTGTAGAGTAAGTATTTTTTCTGGAAAGAAGAAATCAGATAAACAATATTCTTTGAATGATTTTGGAAAAAAGTGTTTGCTTATAACAATAGATCAAATATTAAATTATTTAGAATCTTTCAATACCATACTATTAGATGAAACAAATAGAATAGTTGAAAGAAAAGAAACTTCGATATTTGACATGCAATGTTTAAGAGAAGCAATTTTGAATGCCTTTATTCATAATGATTGGATTGATTTAAATGCACCAATGCTTTCTGTTTTTACTGATAGGATTGAAGTCCTTTCATATGGTTCGCTTCCACCAAAACAAACGTTAGCAGGATTTTTTGCTGGTAAAAGTAAACCTAGATCTTTAGAACTTGCTGAAGTGTTTTTGCAACTTAGAATTAGCGAACGCTCTGGAAGAGGTGTTATGAAAATTGTTGATACATATGGAAAAAAAGTATACCAGATAGAAGAAGATTTTATAAAAGTTACGATACCTTTTACTTGTGAGAGATACTTTGGGTCGATAGAAAATGAAAATAAAAAAGAAATTAATAAAAAAAGTTCAAAAGTTTGTGATTTGATAATTTCGGAAATGGAAAATAATCCTAATATAACAACACTTCAATTAATGGATATATTGGATTTAGGAAAAACATCTGTACAAAAATATTTACACATTTTATCAACAAATGGTTTTATTAAACATATTGGTTCTAGTCGCTCAGGATATTGGAAAGTTATAAAGCAATAATATATTAAATAAGGATTATAAAAATGTTATTAGGCTCTAAAAGATATATGTTTATGAAAATGATATATCAGCGATAATTGATGGTAATATATTCAAAAAAAAATATTGTAAAAAACAGGAGAAATTAGAAATGAAAAATACATTATTTGCAATAGGTGAAGCATTAATTGATTTTATA
>CAYYWE010000140.1:0-1843 GCA_964475315.1 uncultured Eubacteriales bacterium | reverse complement strand
CGAACCACTTAATTTTATTAGTATATTATTAATTTTGTTTATATTTGTAATCTCTGTTATGTTTTTTGACTTCTTTTCTTTAATCAAATTTGATAAGTTATACAAAAAAATAAAATAACTATCCAATTTTAGTATAAAAATTATCTGTATAATAATTTGAATATTATACAGATATTTTGTTTAAATATTATATTTTTATTTTAAGTACAAACTCGGATTAACTTGAGAACCATTAATTCTGATTTCAAAGTGTAAATGAGGACCAGTCGAGTCGCCAGTAGAGCCAACAGTAGCTATTTTATCACCTTGAGAGACTGTTTGACCAATGGTAGTAACCAAAATATCTTTACAGTGAGCATAAAGAGATTTGACATGGTTCCCATGGTTTATGATTACGTGATTCCCATAGCCCATAGAACTATAACAAATTTTTTCGACTGTACCAGATTTAGTGGCCAAAATATCGCTTCCTAAGACACCAAATTTTGCGATATCTATACCGTAGTGAAAACCGCCCCATCTTGGCCCGTAAGGGCTAGTGATTTTTGTGGTGTATGGTACAGGCCAAAGCCATTCTTGAATTTTAGTACCGATAATTACTTTTTCCGTAACTGGATCAGAAATAACTTCTTCCTGAGTATTAACTCTTGAGATTTCTTTTTTATTGTTATAAATAATTTTTTGAGTAATTCGTTTAGTGCCCAAAATACCAGACTGTATTATATTTTCTGTATTTCTAAGTAAATTTGGGTCTTCTATAATTTGAATTTCAAATGGAATTTCTTGTAATATTTTTTCTTGGCAAGTAACTTCAACGTGTAACAAATTATCATAAACTGGAACATTAATAGTATCTCCGTAGTAAAACTTTTTTTTATTGTTTATAATACACAAAGTTTGAATATTTGTATCAAATTTTTTAATTATATCTGACATACTTTCGTTTTGTTTTATAGTATACAAGCTAGTTTTTTGAATTTTAGAATTCAAAATTTCTTGAATTTCTTGTATATTTTTAATTTTTTCTTTTGGAAACATTCCTGATCTAATTTCTATATTTTCTTGGAACATAATATTTAAAATCTCTTGGTCAGAGTTTGAGAAAACCGATTTATAAAAATCCAAAATATTATTTAAAGAATTATTTAAATCTTCTTGGTTTTCTGAGATAGTTATAATATTTTGGTCCACATAAAGAGCATAGCCAGAAACTAAATTATCATTTGAATTTTCGACTATTTTGTTTTTGATTAAATCAAGATTTTCACAATATTTTTGAGTATTATCAAGTTCGGTGATTTCGAGTTTAGTATTCAAATTTCGAATTTTTGATTTTTCTTCAGGCAATACTTCTGATAGTACAGAATACACGGCTTTATTGTAAGTCTGTTCATTAGGTACTGTAATTACAGATTTATTATTATATTTAAGTTCAAGACCATAAACTTTTGAGTTAAAATAATGTACTGTCCCTACGAAAAAAAATAATGAAAATATTGGTAAAACACTCTTTAATACACTTTTTTTAATATTAACTTTATTAGAATACATGATTAAAATAGACTTCTTTCTTTTTGTAATTTCTGAGTTTTGAAATACTTCTTAATTTATTATAACAAAAAATTACAAAATTTCAACAGGTAAATATCAAAATTGTCAAATATAATATTATTTTTTTTAATTTATATATAATTTTGTGAAATATAAATATAAATTTACAAAATATAATTATTAGACAAAATAATTTGTTTTTTGATTAATTTTAGTAATAATTAATCTTAAATTTTTTGATTTTTGAAAATTTATATTCAAAACATATAAGTATTTATGATAAAATAAAAGC
>CAYYWE010000139.1:0-1843 GCA_964475315.1 uncultured Eubacteriales bacterium | reverse complement strand
ATAAGTGTTTCGAGAGAACTATACATAGAGTCTGATGATTTTATGGCTAATCCTGTAAAGAATTATTTTAGATTGTTCCCGGGTAATGAAGTCAGGTTAAAATCAGCATACGTCATAAAATGTACAGACTATAAATTAAATAATTGTGGAAACGTAATAGAAATTTATGCAGAATACGATCCCGATTCTCGTGGCGGAAATACTTTAGATGGTCGAAAAATTAAAAGTACTATTCATTGGGTCGATTCTAAAACTTGTGTAAATTCCACAGTAAACATATATGATAATTTATTTTTAACCGAAAATCCTGACTCAAAAGAGAATTTTATAGACTATTTAAACAAAAATTCTCTTGAAATTTTAAATAATTGTAAATTAGAAACAAGTTTAAAAAAATTTAAAATTGGTGAAAACTACCAATTCATGAGACTTGGCTATTTTACTCCAGACTATAAAAATTGTACAGAAAATAAATTAGTTTTTAACAAATCAGTTGGTCTAAAGGACAACTTTAAAATAAATATAAATTAATTTTTATATATAAAATATTTTTTCCCTAAAATATTTATACTGTTGTGATTTTGACTATTTTTTTTGTCAAAATCAAGTATTACGTTGTCGTTGATAGACAAAATTGAGTTATTATTAAGTTCTATAATATTATAGAACTTGTTGTTTATGTACAAATTATCTGACAAAATTAACATAGAGCTGTCACTAACAACAAAAGTAACATCTGATAACTTCGCCGTACCACGTATACATATAGGTCTGTTTATAACAATTTTATAATTTTTGTTTAATTTATTTCTAAATTTAATTTCATCACAATCAAGTATTATAGTTCCAATATTAATATTTTTAATAGCATCAAGAAATTCATTTTTGCTTTCAACTCTTCTAATATTACTAGAAATTATATTTAAATATTTATTATTAATATTTATAAAATCAAACAGTTTTTCAGAATTAGTAACTTTAATTTTTTCAGAATAATCTAATTTTTTGTATAAATTTAATATTTTTTCTAAATCACGAGTTTTGTTTATACACGGATCATTTGGAATACTGTTTATCATATCTGTTATTAAATTACTATTAATATTATGTATTTTTTTTGTTTTTTCTATGCACAAAAAATCAATTGGTTTTATTTTTTTTTTGTTAATATCAAACATAAAAGACTCGAAACACAATTTAGAATTAGTAATTTTAACGTTAGAGTACACTGGGAATTTTAATTCTAAATTTTGTTCTACCGGGAAATTAGGTTTATTTAAAAATTTATAATTTTTTACACCAGATGTCCCAGGTACAATAAAAATCGGGCCATACGGATTTAGATTTACATTTTTTTGTTTGTTATAATCATAATATTTTTTTTCACAGGATACTTTTTGTGAATAATTAAGTTCTGGTGTGCGAACATACACATGATCATGACCACCAAAAATCACGTCTACCTTTGCTTGATATGCCAAATCAATAATTTTTTTTCCGATTTTTTTTACATCTTCATCTTTGCAATGTGGGCCATTAGAATACGGAGACTTATGTGTTAAAATTATTTTCCATTTTGCTTTTGATTTTAAAAATATACTAAGTGCCCATAAGTATTGACTGTTATCAATATACGAATCATATTCACAAAAATTTGTGTTTAAAACAACAAAAATTGTATTATTATACTTAAAACTATAATATGTCCCTGTAGAAATATCCTGATTTGGAAAATTTTGAATACTAAAATGAGATAAAACAGAATTTTCAAAATAATTTTTTTTTAATAAATAATTAACTTTAACATCGTGATTACCACACACTGGTACGCACACATTTTCTT
>CAYYWE010000138.1:0-1854 GCA_964475315.1 uncultured Eubacteriales bacterium | reverse complement strand
TAATTTGTGTATAGAATATAAAATTTCTGCATACCAATTATATTATTTTGTGTGAATGAATATAAGGTGGCAGAGTTTTGTTTGTTATAAATTTGAAAAGAAAAAATGTTATATTAGCTGTATTTTGTGTAATAATAAGTTTTATTTTTGTTATATGTTTAAGAAATATAGTGTTAGTGTCAGCGGAGGAAAACAAAAAATTTATAAAATATGTTGAATTTAATCCGTGTTATGAAGCTTTAGAAAAAGCTATGTTGATAGACATCAAGTCACATAGTCATGAAGAAGATATAAAAATAGACTGGATAGACATATTAGCGTATTTAGGCGCGAAGTATGGCGGAGATTTTAGGAAATACAACTCAAAAGATATAGATAATTTTGTGAAAAAATCACAAGAAAATAATGCAAATAATTTAACGCAAAATTTAAAAAGTTATAATTATTATAGAGAAGCATATGAAGCTGTATTAAAAGAATTTTTAGGTAATTATAAAATACAGCGTAGAGATAAAGAAAATAATTTAATATGGGAGGAAGCGTATGGTTTAAAAGCTTTCTCACCTATTGCTAAGACGTATCCATTTTCACATTATGACGATTTTGGAGCATCTAGAACTTATGGATATTCGCGCCCACACTTAGGTCATGATATGATGTGTGCAACTGGTACACCCGTAATCGCGGTAGAATCAGGAAAAGTTGAAATAATGGGCTGGAATAAATATGGTGGTTGGAGAATAGGAGTTCGTAGTTTTGACCAAAAACGATATTATTACTACGCACATCTTAGACAAAATAGGCCATTTTGTGTAAATTTAAAAGAGGGAGACACGGTTAAAGCCGGTGATGTGATTGGCTATGTTGGCCGAACGGGTTATAGCACAAAAGAAAATGTAAATAATATAGAGCATAGTCATTTACATTGGGGTTTAGAATTAATTTTTGACGAATCACAAAAAGAATCAGACCATGAAATTTGGATAGATCTGTATAATATCACTAAATTACTCGAAAAAAACAAGTCAAGTGTTATAAGAGATGACGAAACAAAAGAATATCATAGAGAATTTGATTTTTGTGAAAACAAACAAAATTAATATAATTAAAAAGATTTTTTTAGTATATCTATAGATTTTTTTTCTAGTCTTGAAACATAAGATCTAGATATTTTAAGTTTTTTTGCAACTTCTCTTTGAGGCAATGGTTTTGTTCCACCTATACCGTATCGCAGACACATAATAATTCTTTCTCGTGGATTTAAAAGTTTAATAATATATTTATATAATTTTTGAGTTTCAATTTTTTGGTCTATTTCATTTTCGATAGACTTATCAGAGGCGATTGTGTCAATTAAAGTAAGCGAGTTGCCGTTTTTGTCAGTTTCTATGGGCTCCTCAATAGAAATATCAGACGAAAATTTACTTGAACTCCTTAGATACATTAAAATTTCATTTTCAATACACCTAGCAGAATAACTCGAGAGTCTAATATTTTTTTCCGGTTTAAAAGTATTTATAGACTTGATTAAACCTATGGTACCAATTGATATTAAATCATCTTGATCTACGTTTTTTATATGATATTTTTTAGCAATATGTGCAACTAATCTCAAATTATGCTTAATAAGTTTGTCTTTTGCCTTAGAATTTTTTTCGTGATAATATAATTTTATATAATTTTCTTCTTCTTGTTTTGACAATGGTTTTGGAAAAGAATTTTGTGAAATTACATGCAAAATCATAAATGGAAGACTAGTAATTACATTAAAAATTTCTAAAAAAAATATAATAATCACCTGTAACAAAAACAAAATATTAATAATATATTATATGAAATTAATTAAACATATGT
>CAYYWE010000137.1:0-1905 GCA_964475315.1 uncultured Eubacteriales bacterium | reverse complement strand
GCTTTAAAACCATAAGACCTACCGGCATTTAATATATTTTTGGCTATACTTCCGTCTCTTGAAACACCACAATCAGATCTTACCTGTGTCAACGGAAGCCACTTACCGTGATATGCTGCTATCATACATAAACAAGCAGCTCCACACTCTAGAGCTTCCATTTGCATAACAACAGGCACTTTACACACATTTTTAGCCATATATATCACCTTCTTTATTCAAAAATAAAAATTTATTTGTTAAATATTAACTCATATGGCTTCTTTCCGCCAATTATAGCTGAAATGTTACACATACTTCCATCTACTACTTCCACTTCTTGTCCAGCTTTACTTGACCAGTCGCCTAAACTCATTTCTATCTCTACAACATTTTGAGTCGTAGCAATATTGCTAAACAACGGATAAACAACTTGTGGCTCTTTAAATTTGCTCATTAAATAATCATCTGTTACTATGTTATTCCCCACTGATGTTACTTTACCATTTATATAACCAAATTCTTCTCTATCAGCATAATCAGGCGAAATTTGTACTTCCATACCTTCTTTTAACCTTTTACTCGTACCAATAGGAACATAACAATACACTTTTTCTTGGTTTTCATAATTAGTAGCAATAACACCCACTAAATCTACTGTCTTAGGAACAGTACCAGAAAAAATCCAAACTATACCAGCTACTAATACACTAAAAATAGCTATTAATATCACTACCAAACTCGGATTAGTTATTTTTATATACTCATTTAACTGATCCGGTGAAGAAACTCGCTCCAAACTACTTTTCCTGAACAAAGTACTTTCGTTCTCAGCCATAATTACCAACCTTCTTTACTAAAAAATTATAAAAAAATATATAATATATAAATTATTTTATACAAATATCATACTAATTTATTTCAAAATCTAAGTCAAGTGCTTTTTGTGACAAAAACAACAAAAAACAGATATTTTTTGTGAAATATCTATCTTTTTTTATTACTTTTTTATTTATCTTTAAT
Organism: uncultured Eubacteriales bacterium; assembly: GCA_964475315.1. Classification (GTDB taxonomy): domain Bacteria; phylum Bacillota; class Clostridia; order Oscillospirales; family Acutalibacteraceae; genus UMGS1491. The sequence continues at coordinate 903 of CAYYWE010000137.1, read as the reverse complement.
TATTTTTAGTCTCGAAAATTCTTCTCGCTCTTTTTCTTCAAGAGCATCTGTTATAAAATTTATAGTCTTTTCAAATTTAGGTATCATAATATTTTTTAAAGCATTAGCTCTTTTTTGTGTTTTTTTAATAGCATTTGCTAACAAATACGCACTACTCTCTACTTCTGCTAATTTTACAGTTAGTCTCCTAACCTCTCTAAAACACGTATAAGCTTTATCTAAATCTGAATTAGAATTATATAACCCAAACGGTATACTCATATTTTCATTATCTATTAACCTCACTATTGGTATTTCTACTCCCATAACACTTCTGAAAGACAATTCTAATCTTGATTCTACTGGTACAGTCAAAGACAACTCTTCACAAACACCTAGAGCAATATTAGCTTTATTTAACATACTAAAAGCTTTTGAGTATATAATATCTATATTTTCTTGGATTTCATCAGCTTTTTCTATTAGACTCATCATTTCGCGGATCAAAATATTTCTTTTTCTGTCTAATAAATCAAATCCCAACTTAGATAACTCATAAGACTTTTTTGCAGAAACTAGATTAGCTTTTGTAGGAGCTGTTTGTCCAAACATATTAAACCCCCCATATTTCTATATTTTAAAAATTATTAAATATTAACAATTTTGTCACCATCTTCATCTGTATCTTCATCTTCAGAGTCTTCTAAAATATTTATATTTAAATTATTTTTTAGTAATCTTCTGTCTTGAATATAAAATTTCTCCAGAGTTTTAGTACTTATCCTATCTAGCTCTTCTTTAGGCAATATAGAAAGTAACTCCCAGCCTATATCTAAACTCTCCTGTATACTTCTATTTTCTTGAAAACCCTGATTTATAAATATTTTCTCGAAATTTTTCCCAAAATCTATATACAATTTATCT
>CAYYWE010000136.1:0-1918 GCA_964475315.1 uncultured Eubacteriales bacterium | reverse complement strand
TTCAAAAAAATTTCTAATTATTCCTAAAGATTTTATGTAATCATTTATTTTAATCACGTCTATAGAATGCAAAACACTTGCCTCTCTGCTCGTATAATTATACAAATTTTTATCTAAAAATACTACTTTTCTGGCATAAAAAAACAATTTCGGACATATGGCAATATCTTCAAAATACATGTCATCAAAAAATACATTATTTTCATAAAAAATATTTCTTTTTATTAACTTGTTCCAAACAAAATAGTGCGTACCAAGATCCAAAATCAATTTTTTTAGTGCTCTTTGACTTGAATAAACACCCGGAACGGCATTAAACGGCAAATTAATTTTAATATTTTTTTCAGGATAGTATGTATAATAATTACAACAAACTATATCAGCAGAATTTAATTTAGCAGTATTATACAAAATTTCCAAATATCCTGGCTCCAAAAAATCATCACTATCTAAAAAAGCTATGTACTCACCTTGGGCAACTTTTAAAGCAGTATTTCTAGCTATCGCAGGGCCACTATTTTTTTGTCTTATAAATTTAAAATTAAAATTTTTTTTATAAAAAGCTTCAATTATATTAATACTATTATCACTAGAACCATCATCAACTATTATAACTTCAAAAAAATTCTTATTTAAACTTTGATTTTCAACAGATTCCAAAGCTTTTGTTAAATATTTTTCTACATTATATACAGGTACAATCAAACTTATTTTTGTATTATTTTTCATATTATAACATCTCCTATAAATTTATTTTTTCGAAATCAACCTTTAATTTTATTGACATTAGAAAATGGTGCAAACATAATTATATTTAAAAAATAAGTAACTATTCTCCATAATAGTATAGCAGGTTTAATAGTATTTTCAGTAAAAAACATTGAAAAAAACAAATAAAAACTCCCTTCTGCTGCACCAGAGCCACCAGGTACCGGTACGAACGAAGAAACCGTGGTTACTATAGCCTGAGCTGTTATCATGTCAAAAATACTAGCACCATAAAAATTAAAAGCTCTGTATATCATGTACGGTATACTAAATATTAAACTTAACTGTATTACAGTTAAAACAGAACTAACGATTAATATTTTTTTGTTTTTATATAATCTTACGTTACTCTCGTGAAATTTATTTAATTTTTCTTCTATTTCCAATTTTGTCTTGTCTAAATTTTTAATAATTTTTATTTTAAACAAAATGTTTAAACAAAAATCTATCACTTTACAAGTCAATCTCTCACTAAAAGAGAACATAAGTATAAATATCACAACTAGCACATGAGACGCAAGTCCAAACACAGCCAAACTTACCATCAAAGATTTTAAGTTCCCTGAAAACAAATCCAAATTAAACATCATAGAAGTCAAACTATATACCGCAAAAACAGTCTGATAAACTAAAAACTTCTGCATCAAACACGACGAAGATACCCCAGAATCAACCTTTTGCTTACCCAAAAAATACACCTGCATAGGCTGCCCAGCTACGCCACCCGGTGTAATCATACTGTAAAACTGCCCTACTGCAGTAGCTCTAAAAGATTTTAGCAAACTGTATTTCCTATCATAATTATTCACAAACCTGTACAATATATACCCATCTATTAGTAGATTCATGATCTGACACACAACAGCCGCCGTCAACCAAAAAACATTAAACTTTGAAAAATTCTCTATTAAATCTATAAAACCGTTTTCAGAAACAAAAAAGTACACTACAAGCCCAACTGGGATCAGTAAAAAAAACAAACTAAAAAACTTTTTAAAATCTATCTTTTTCATAACATTGTTCTCCCAAACCATCTATGATATATCAAACAATATTACAAAAACCAAAACTGCTCAAAAACTATACTGGTTGCAGAAGGAGGATTCGAACCTCCGACCTTCGGGTTATGAGCCCGACGAGCTACCAGACT
>CAYYWE010000135.1:0-1927 GCA_964475315.1 uncultured Eubacteriales bacterium | reverse complement strand
AGCGGACTCGAACCGTCGACCTGCTGATTACGAATCAGCTGCTCTACCAACTGAGCTACAGTAGCACACAACAAACCATAATATTAACATAAACCAATATTTTTAGCAAGAAATCAATTAAGCTATTTGTTTGACATACTGGTACCCCCTGCCGGGATCGAACCGACAACTAATCCTTAGGAGGGATTTGTTATATCCATTTAACTAAGGAGGCCATTATTTTTCACAAACAAGAAACACAATTTCTATATTCTTATAATTATATTACAAACTTAAAAACTGTGAATCTTGTTTTTTACTATATATTACTGCTGATAAACACTAACTTTTTTTCTGTTTCTACCTAGTCTTTCGAATTTAACTACACCATTTATGAGAGCAAACAAACTATCATCTTTGCCACGGCCTACGTTATTTCCGGGATGAATCTTGGTTCCCCTCTGCTTGACCAATATATTTCCTGCCAAAACTGTCTGTCCATCGGAACGTTTTACACCCAAACGTTTGGACTCTGAATCACGACCATTTCTGGTAGAACCCATACCTTTTTTGTGCGCAAAAAGTTGTAGATTTAAACCAAAAATCATGCTTCCACCTCCATGTAATTTACACTAATATTTTCAGGATAAGAGTCTTCCATTAATAACATATGTATTTTAAAACTATTTAATATTAATTCACATTTTTTAGAATCTGAAAACGGTATTGATAAATACATGCTCCCGAGCTTCTCGTTTATTTTTACTTCTGCATCTACTTTTAACAATTCAGATATAGAATTTATCGTCATATAAGCGGTCGAAGAAACCGCAGCACAAATTATGTCTTTCCCACGATCAGCATAATTTGCATGTCCTGAAACATCAAAACCTACTAATTCACCTGTTTTCAAAACTAAAAAATTAATTACTATCATAATATATAAAATACCCAATTTTATTTTTTTTACTAGAAACTAATACTTTCTATTTGCACTTTTGAATACAACTGTCTATGACCGAGTTTTCTTTTGCAGCTTTTTTTGGGTTTATAAGTAAAAACAGTTACCTTTTTGCCTTTTCCGTTTTTGATAATTTTTCCAGAAACTTTTGCTGCACTCAAAACTGGGTTTCCAATATGAAATCCACTGTCATCTTGCCCGGCTATCACGTCAAACATTACTTTGGTATTTTCTTCGGCGTCTAATTTTTCGACAAAAATTATGTCACCAACACTTACTTTGTACTGTTTACCACCGGTTTTTATCACTGCGTACATAATATTCTACGCACCCACTTTCATAATATCTCGCTACTGAATCAGGTGAGTTTTATAATCAATTCTAAAACCACTTCTAAATACCTGCAATATGCGGTAAAAGTATTATACCACATAAAAATAAAAAGTCAATACATAATTTTTTTCCAGAGTGCCAAAAAGTGTAGGATTACAATTGATGTGTTACAGACAATAAAAAAGAGACAAATGAGAACTCCATGTGATACAGTTCAAGTTGTTCAATCAAAAACGAACAGGAGGTCATTTGTCATAAAAATAGTAACACAAAAAGCAAGATTCCGTCAAGCGGTAATTAATTACGCAGAAAAATACGGTGTAACAAGGAGTGCAAATAGATATGACGTAACAAGACAATATATTTATCGTTGGAAAAAAAGATATGATGGCACGCTCTACTCACTTACGGATAAATCACACAGGCCACACAGTCACCCAAACCAGCACACAGAACAAGAATTAAAGCTAATCTTCGATATGCGAAGAAGAAATCCCTACACAGGTCTCGTGGTGTTGTGGGTAAAACTTCGACAAAGAGGGTATACTCGGTCGGTGACAAGCTTGTATCGTATTCTGATAAAAACTAATCTTATATCAAAAAAACCTCCTAATCCAAAATATGTACCCAAACCGTATGAAAAAATGTTGTTTC
>CAYYWE010000134.1:0-1929 GCA_964475315.1 uncultured Eubacteriales bacterium | reverse complement strand
TGGTACCCTACCGATGCTGTATATAAATAAATATAAATAAAATATTTCTCCTGTTTTTATATTTTTATTATATTTATAATAAAAATGTAAAAACAAAAAACATAACAAACATATTATTGATTCGTACAAAAAACATGGATGTACAGTTCGAAAATCAGTATTTTCGCTGGACATTCCCCAAGGTAAATTAGTATACGAACCAAACGCTTCTTGGTTTACAAAATTGCCCCATCGTCCTATAGCCTGACCAATTGACACACCAAAAGACATTAAATCTAGAATGTTTAATATATTTTTTTTGTAAATTTTGCACAAAATATAGGCACTCAAAACACCGCCAATAACAGCGCCGTAAATCGCAAGACCGCCCTCTGATATACAAAAAATTTTATGCATATTTTTAATATAATAATCACCGGGGTAAAAAATTACGTAATATAATCGAGCAAAAACAACAGAAATTATACTTATTATAATAATAAATTTGTCGAGTTCGCTATTTTTAATATTAAATTTATAAGAATTTTTGTAAATATATACATATCCTGCTAAAAAGCCAATACCAACAATAATTCCATACCAATAAACACTAACAAATCCTACAGTAAAAGCTATAGGGTTAATTTTTAAATTTATAAATAATTTAGGAAAAGATATATTATAAATTATATTTTTATTAAAGTTATTAATCATTTTGGGTTTACTACTGATAAGCTAGAGTTATCTGGATTTATGTTTTTAATCACATAATTGTTAAAATCTTCTAATTTTATATTTTGTAAAATATTTAAGTACTCGAAAAATTGTCTATTAGAAAAAGAGAATTCTAATAAAATATTAGCAATATCAGAAATACTATTAAATACATTCATGCTCTTTCCATAAACTGACTTTTTTGCTCTTTCGAAAGATTCGTTGTTTATACCTGAAATTTTGATTTTATTTATATAATCTTGTATAATTTCACAGGTTGTTTCTGGATTTTTCGACTCTCCAGAGAATATTAATGAAGAATACCCAGGGCCTTCCAAATGTTCCGATGAAAACGTTGCGAAATTAATTAATTCTTTATTTAGCAAAGTGTTATACATATCGGAAGACGGAGACGTCAAATATGACAAAAATAGGTCACAGAGTACAGAATCCTTTGCAAAAATCCTAGAGTTGTTTAATATATTTTGTTTAATTCCAAAGTTAAATATTGTTGAGTTTATATCAAAACTTTCTGAAATAAATTTTTGCACAATTTTTTCTGGCTCATCAGGAAAATACTTTACTACTTCTATTTTATTAGAATATTTCAATTTTTTGTCTACCAGTTCAAAAATTTCGTAATGATTTATGTCTCCTACTATACACAAACACATATTGTTAAGATTATAAAAATTGTTGTAACATTCGTATAATATTTCTGGCGTAATTTTAGAAATTGACTCTACGGAGCCAGCTATGTCTAATTTAACTGGATGATTTTTATAAAGTAAATTTAATAAATTTATAAATACTTTCCAATCTGGGCTATCTTGGTACATTTTGATTTCTTGTGAAATTATTTCGCGTTCTTTGTCAACATTTTCTTGAGTAAAATACGGAGACTGAACAAAATCCAATAAAATATTTAATGATTCCTCAAAATTATCTGTACATGAAAATAAATAAGCAGTTTTTTCAAAAGAAGTGTACGCATTGGCTGAAGCACCGGTTTTTGAGAACAGCTCAAACGCATCACAATCTTTCCCAGCAAACAATTTATGCTCTAAATAATGTGCAATGCCGTCGGGAACTTCCGTATAATTTTTTTGATTTTTCAACTTAAATTTATTATTTATTGAGCCAAAATCCGATCCTATTATAGCGTATTTTGAGCCATAATTCTTTTTCGGGTATACATATATATCTAAACCCGTTGGATGTTTCATGTAATAATAC
>CAYYWE010000133.1:0-1944 GCA_964475315.1 uncultured Eubacteriales bacterium | reverse complement strand
TCTTCTTTTAAATTTATCTTACACTTGTTGCCATTATCACCATAGTGCTTGACCACAACCAAACACAGAACCAACTGGCTGTAACCTTTAAAACTATGGTCTATATTAAGAGAGTTAAGTTTCTTTCTAAAAGCAAACCTCTCACCCACATAAACATACGAGCCAGGGTCAACATTAAATATAGCACAATGATTCGGGGTTTCAAGACCGCTATCTATAGCTTCATCAACCTTATAATTGTAATCCATATTCTCCGAGCGCACCATCTTAGTTAAAACTATGTAAGACACCAAATACGCTGGAACTATTGCTAAAATTACACCCCACAAAAAGTCATAAAGCTCTGTATATCTTGAAGTTACTGAAGCCACTCCTAACAATTCCCTAAAATAAACGACGATTCCAAAACAAACCACAAAAAACAACAGCACATACTTTCTAGATGCCAAAACTTTTATGTCTTTCATTTTCACTAATTTTAATCTATAAACGAGCACTAAAACAACCACATAAAAACACAAAACCACACTTTGTGTCACAGTTGCCGATAAGTTCACGTCCACTGTCTTTAGGAGACGATCTACAAACTCAACAGACCTATAACTCAACAAATAACCAAACTCAACAAATACCGAAACAACAGTACTAAAACAAATCGCGAGCTTCCACTCGAAGTCTTTTTTCTGAACCAAACGCCAAGCTATGGCACATAAAACAAATATAAACCTGCACACCACACTACTAATAAGGGAGCTACAAAACTCAGCAGAACAAGCATAAACCAAACTAAAACCTAACAACTTCAAAAAAAGGTCGACTATAAACCTCAAGTCGAGCTCACTTTCAAACAAAACAACCAACCAAATAAAAAAAGCCTCAAAAAAAAATCTTAAAAAAGTAAAACAAAGCTGCATACGAAAACCCTACTAACCTTTCACACTTTTCTCCTACCTCTTCTGAAATCAGAACTTACAGCACACTTATCTGCCTATACCCCAACCCATGGTGTTTCTGCGAACTGGCTTTTTGTTTGTCTTACCAATTTCTTCGTCTTTACCAAAACTTCTCACCAAATTTGAAAACGAACTAACTCTTTCTTGTAACTTTTTATCTTTCTTCATTTCACTCTTTAACTCTTTGCAAAAAAGTTCATAATCACTACAAACTTTTTCAACCTTTTCAGACACTACTTCAGGATTACTTTCTCCATATATAAAATTCATTCCTAATTTTGCCATCTCTTCGTCTTCAAGCATAAACTTGCAGCAATTAACTACAGCTTCTACCTCAGGGGCTCCAACTTTTTGGCTGACCAAGGCCGTTACAACATCTGAACCTGTATCTGAGTCTGCAAGCACTACAAAACCCCCATACGCTTGGCTAGTCGGAACTACCGCGACACACAAACTCAAACCTGCAAATGCTGATGCTAAAATTTTTTTACCTAACATAAAAAACCTACCTAACTTAATATTAAAATGTATTATTATTTTACAAATTTACTGTAAAACCACCAATACATTTTTTGAATATTATCTTACAAACTTTTTGTCGTTTTTTGTTAATATCTGATGGTAAAGTAAAAACTGACTTCATATTTTGTATGATTTTGACAATTTTTCTGAAATCAAGTTTGCACACTTATAAACATTTCCACCACCAAATGTAATTACGGCATCTCCAGAGGCTACATTTTTCAAAATATAATCCGAAATTTCCTCAAAAGTCGGTATATATATGCCCTGGGGAATTTTTTTGACTAAATCTTCTGAAGTTATGTTATAAATATTTTTTTCGCGTACAGCTAATATTTCAGAAATTATAATTTTATCTGTTTTAAACAAAGAGTTAGACAAAGAATTAGCAAATTCATCTAATAAATTATATGTTCGAGAATAAGTATGTGGCTGAAAAATCGCCCATATTTTCTTAAAATTCATGTTA
>CAYYWE010000132.1:0-1981 GCA_964475315.1 uncultured Eubacteriales bacterium | reverse complement strand
GACGCAGCTGGAAGTATTAACAACGAATTTATCATGAGCATTCCGACCCATTTTAAACATACTGTCACTATAATTGCAACTAAAACTGAAAATAAATTTTTATAAAATTTAAAATTAATTTGTTTGCTGTGAGCCATATCTGAGTTTAATCCAGACAATAACAATTTATTAAACAAAACTGTCCAGATAATAACTATAGAGACTAAAATAAATAATAATACAACAATTTCGTTTTTACTAATAGACAATATATCGCCTACTAAATACGACGAATACTTCGAAAAACTTCCAGTAAACGACAGCAAAAAAATCCCAAGTGCCACCCCAATTGACGAAAATACCCCAATGATACTGTCTGAGGACGAAATTTCAGAATTCATTATTCCAGAAATCCCTAAAGAAAAAATCACTGAAAATATTATCATAGAAAACGAAAAATTTGTTATATTTAGAACAACTCCAAGCGCAATTCCCGTTAAAGCACAATGTCCAAGTGCGTCAGAGAAAAACGACATTTTGTTGCTCACAACCATTGTGCCAAGCAGTCCAAATAACGGTGTTATCAACAATATCGCCAAGAAGGCATTTTTCATGAAATTAAATTCTATCCATGAGAACGGCAAAATTTTTTCTAGTATTAAATATATTAAATCCATATTTCATCACTTTCGTCCATTTCTAACCCAAAAGTTTCACGAACTTTTTTACTTTCTAACAAATCACATGCAAATCCAGTTTCTATTAAAGCATGATTAACTAAAGCATAAGAATTCGCATATTTTATAACATGTCCTAAATCGTGAGATACCAAAATCACCGGCATATGATAATCTTCTCTTAATAAATTTATAATATTATAAAATTGGCTGATTCCCTTTCTGTCTACTGCTGAAACCGGCTCGTCTAACAACAAAATGTCAGGCATAGGTTCCAAAGCAAACGCCAGCAAAATTCTCTGTAACTCCCCGCCGGATAATTTTCCAATTTGTGAATTTTCTAATCCTGATGCTCCAACTTTTTTTAACATAAACATCGCTCTTTGTTTGTTTTTTTTGTTAAGATTCAACCAAATCGGAAATCTTGACAAATTTGAACAAAACAAATCTAAAACAGTTATGGGAGTGTTTTTATCAAAACTCAATCTTTGTGGAACATAACCTATCCTAGGTTTTAAAATTTTTTTGCCGTTAGAGTCAAAAAAATTAATTTTTCCACAAAAATTAGAACTATACAAAATAGCTTTTAACAAAGTAGTCTTTCCAGCACCATTTTTACCAATTAATGCTAATGTTTCGCTATGATTTGCAGTCAAATTAATATCATCAAGAATTACGTACCCATTTTTTTTTACACACAAATTATTAATTTTTATACTACATTTACAGTTCTTCATATTAAAACTCCAATCTTATTATATACTTTTAATAATTTATTTTAGAGCTTGCGTTAAAATTTCTGTATTTTTTTTCATAATATTTATATAAGAATCTAATGTTCCATCACCAGTTACAGCCGGATCCAACACGTAAATTTTAGCACCAGTTTCTTGAGAAATCATATCTGCAGAGGTCTGAGAGTATTGCGGTTCAACGAAAATACTTTTGATATCATTTTCCTTAACAATTTCTATAATTTCTTTTAATTCTTTCATAGACGGCTCGTCCTCAGGCTCATGATTAATTACTCCACAAATTTCCAAACCAAATTCTTGTGCAAAATATGGGAAAGCATTATGAAAAGTTACTATTTTTTTGTTAAAAATACCACCTAATTTGTCATGAGTTTCAGTTTTCAAATTTTCCAATTTATTAATATATTCTTCTGAATTTTTTTGATATTTTTCACTATTAATTACATCCAATCTTGAAAGTTCCTGTGCAATATTTTTGACTTGTTGTATATAATTACTAATAGAAAGCCAAATATGAGAATTATATTCGTGATCATGACTGCTATGAAAATCATTGTGATGACAGTTTTC
>CAYYWE010000131.1:0-1993 GCA_964475315.1 uncultured Eubacteriales bacterium | reverse complement strand
AGAAACAGCTGAAATTATTGGTAGTATTATTAACTTTTTGTTGCGTGACTTGAGGGGCCGCGTAGTACGAACCACGAGTCTCAAAACCAGTTGCTATAACTGTAACGCTCATTTCGTCATCCATAGTTTCGTCAAACGCCGCACCCCAAATAATATTTGCATTTTCATCGGCTTGCTGTGCTATCAAAGATGATGCGACTTCGATTTCATCAAGACCAATATCAGGTGAAGCCGTTACATTAATAATTACACCCTTCGCACCACTAATAGAAGTTTCTAATAGTGGGCTCGAAATAGCTGTATTTGCTGCGATTTCAGCTTTGTCTTTGCCAGAAGCCCGTCCAACACCCATGTGCGCATAGCCGGCATCTTTCATGGTAGCGGTAACGTCAGCAAAATCCAGATTTACTAATCCAGGAAGGACTATCAAATCAGAAATACTCTGAACACCTTGTCTTAAAACGTCATCTGCGACTATAAACGCATTCATAAGGGTAATTCTTTGTTGGCTGGCTAGCTTTAACCTTTCGTTTGGTATGACTACTAGCGAGTCAACTTGTTCTCTCAACTCGGAGATACCACTTTCGGCTTGTGCCATACGTTTTTGACCTTCGAACGCAAACGGTTTTGTGACTATTCCAATTGTCAAAATGCCCATTTCGCGAGCTATTTGCGCCACAACTGGAGCTGCACCTGTACCTGTTCCGCCACCCATTCCGGCTGTAACAAATACCATATCTGCACCTTTTAACGCTGATATTATTTCGTCTCGGCTTTCTTCTGCAGCACGTTGCCCGATTTCTGGTTTTGAACCCGCGCCTTTACCTTTAGTTATTTTTTCACCAATTTGAATTTTGTAATCAGCTTTTGAGCGCAAAAGAGCTTGTCTATCCGTGTTAATACAGATAAATTCCACACACTTGACACCTGATTCAATCATGCGATTAACTGCGTTTCCGCCGCCACCGCCGACGCCAATTACTTTAATTCTAACAATATCTTCGTCAGTGTTATCAAATTCGAACCCCATCATCCAATTCCTCCATTTTTATCAGAAATATGTATCAATATTTATCAACATCAATTTAAAAACTTTTAAAATAAACTATTTAATTAAACTAGTGTTTTAAATTATATCACACATAACTATTCTTTTCAACACTATTTTATTAATTTTAAAATTTATCAGCAATTTTTATAATTTAAATTGTCAATCACAAAAAAATATGTAAATTTCTGTTATAAATAAAATATCTAAATTATCAACTTCATTTTTTTATTTTTAGAATTTTATATCAAACACAAGCCCGTAACAAGAGCAAAATATATTAAATTACTCTTAACTTTTTATTTTTATTTTAATACTTATTTCATGTTTTTCTGCAAGGGCATAATTTGATTTGGTTATCTAAAGGAACCAAATCACAACAATATTTTTCTAAATTTAGGATCTGAATTTTTTATTATTTAAATACTTTTTAATAATTACACAAACTATTCAACTCAATTTTTTAGGTTATGTAGTTGTGTTTATAAAAAAATTAAAATTAACATGATTGATATATTATTTTGTAAATTTTAATATTGACTGCGTAGACTGTAAACTGTGATAGGTAGTAAACTTGTTTGGTTTAAATTTTCGCAGCAAAATGCACATAAAATTTGATAGAAGAGATATTTTTTGTGGATAATATAAGAAGAAAAGGGGGAGAGATAAAAAAGTGTTGACAGAGGGAATAAGTATGTGATAGTATAAGAGAGCGCTCCGGAAGAGAGTTAATAGAAACTAAAAAGGATTGTAATGAAGTGGGAGTGCTAGGGACCTTGAAAATTAAACAACGCGATATATTATTGAGATAGTATATTAAACCCGAAGATAAATTTGAGTAAAGAAAGACCAGAGAAGTAATGAGCTTGATGAGCTCTAAATTATAAATAATTAGAGAGTTTGATCCTGGCTCAGGACGAACGCTGGCGGCGTGCCTAACACATG
>CAYYWE010000130.1:0-2000 GCA_964475315.1 uncultured Eubacteriales bacterium | reverse complement strand
TTTTATACTATTTTTTGTGCATAAATTTATTATATATTCATAATTATGTTTAATAATATCATGTCCTAATAATTATTTTATTTAGACTTTTAATTTGTAATAATTTGTATATTCTATTAAATATTTGTCAAATCTATTTATATCTGAATTAATAACTAATTCTGCTGGGAAATCTATTTCTTCGAGTAACTTTATTGACTCTGCAAAATTTCCTATTTGTGTACAAAAATGTGCATCAGAATTTAATATTACAGGAACTTCGTATTTTTTACACAAAAGTGCTATTTGTTTGCAATTTTCATACGACTTTTGTCTAATTCTAAACGAACTATTATTTATTTCTACTAGTTTTCCTGTTCGTCCAAACTCTGGAATTACTTCTTCATAATTATATTTGTATTCAGGAGTGCCACTATGGCCTATTACATTTATAACAGGGTTTTTACAAATATTCAACCAAGCTTCAGTACAAGTCTCTATATTATTTTTATCAAAAAAACACACATCATGAATTGAAGCTATTACCCAAGTCAAATCAAAAAAATCGTCGGCAATCTTTGGCAAATCCAATTCGCCTTTAGAATTTAATACATTAGCTTCTACTCCACGTAAAACTTTGATACCATCAATTTCTTTTGGAACAGTATGTAAATTTTGAAAATACCAAGTTCCTGGTGGGCTAGGCATACTAACAGCATGATCTGTAATTCCTAGTGCATACAAATTTCTTTTTTTTGCTATTGATATATTTTCCATTATGGTACTATATGCATGGCTCGAGGCGATAGTGTGACAATGGGTATCAGCTATAATTTTCATAATAATCATCTCCGAAAATAAATATTTTTATTTACTTTATGTAAATTATAAATCCCAGATACTTTTTTTACTGTGATCGATATCCATTCCATCATATTCTATACCTAAATTTGAAAATAATTCTTTTGCAGAATTATAACCCATTTTTCTTTGTCTGTTATTTATCGCCGCGATTTCGATTATTACAGCCAAATTACGCCCTGGTCTGACCGGAATGTCCTGGTACGGCACTTCAACGCCCAATATTTCAGTGTACTTAAAGTCCGCACCCATTCTATCATATTGGTTGCTTGAATTCCATGAGCTTAGTTTTAACACTAGATCTACATTTTCATTAGGCTTGACGGCACCGATGCCAAATATTCTTTGTGCATTTATTATTCCTATGCCACGAACCTCGATAAAATTCCTTATATTGTCTGGCGCTGCACCCAGCAGTACATTTTTAGGCAATTTTCGTATTTCTACTAGATCATCCGAGATTAACTTGTGGCCACGTTTTAATAACTCCACCATAGTTTCACTTTTTCCGATCCCACTGTCGCCTAATATCAAAATCCCCTCTCCGTGTACGTTCATTAGCCCACCATGTTGTGTAACTCTCGGCGCTAAGTGCAAATCTAAGAACGGTTTCAGCTCAGAGACAATATATGTAGCACTGTCCGCTGAAGATAGTATTGCTACATTATGTTTTTTTGCGACGTTTATTAATCCTGGATTCGGCCACATGTTCCGCGAAATTATCAGAGCAGGTGGATGTCTCGAAAATACAGAGCCTATGGCTCGAGAAATCTCTTCAGGTGACAAAGTCGATAAAAAATATTCTTCACTTCGTCCCATAATTAACATACAATCAGTGTCAAGTTTCTCAAGTGAGCCTATCAACGCCAGCCCTAAACGCGTAATATACGGTGAGTATATACGTATTTCCGTTGGATTACATGGTAAAAATATATTTCTTAAATGCATCTCATCTATTATGCTTGCCAAATCTATGAAAAATCCATTTTTCAATTTTAACCTCCTTGAACACATAAATTATAATTTTACTAATTATCTTAAAAAATTGCAAGACTTATTTTTATAAAAATTTATACTTGACAATATTTTAATAGGTAACTATAATAATTTATGTTTGTGTGTTCTGTTTTTTATTGCGAAATGGTGTAACGGTAGCACAG
>CAYYWE010000129.1:0-2013 GCA_964475315.1 uncultured Eubacteriales bacterium | reverse complement strand
AATGTTCTTGAGTTAAATCCACACCAAATTTTTTCTTATAAATTAATTTAATTTTATTTAAAAAACCATCAGAAAATTTGCATTTTATTTCTCTTGTCCCTAAAAAAATACTTATTAGATCATCAATTGTAATAATATTTGTATTATCTAAATTAATACTATTTAAACTTTTGTTTTTAATTATCTGCTTGTAATAATTTGATTTTTTTATCTTTTCTATATTTGTCAAATATTTGTTATTTTTTTTGATTAAATACTTAGTTACTGGTTTAACGTTTACATCATTTACGTTATCGTATCTCACAAAATTAGTCCATTCTACTTTTCCAGTTTTAGGGTTTCTTAATTTTTCTTTAAGTTTGTTTGTGTTATTATTAAAATTTTTGTGTGCTTCTTTGGCGGGAATATTGTGAATACCTTTTTTTAGACCAGCTAAATAACTTAATATAGATTTTGTGCCTGGCGTATGAATAGGAGACATTACAGAAAGTTTTTCTCCGTTTGATTCTTTTACTTGACTGTTAGCTTTTTGCGCGTAAGATGCCTCAGCGCCTAACATAATATTAGTATTATTACACTGCCTTGTTTTTGGATTATGGGTACCAGTTAGCTCATTTTTGAAAAGATACGGTTTTATAATAGTATTTCCATTGACACTAGCTGCACCTGAAACAATAATTATATTTTTGTTTTTGGCTCTTATTTTATCTAAACTTAAAGTACCTAGATCCTCATTATCTGAGGTTTTTTTATATATCCTTTTTTCAAAAAAATCTTTAACCCTTTTGATTTTCATAAATTCTGTTAAACAGCTATTATTTGTAACAAAAGATATAATAATTATTTCTTTTTTATTAGATTCTAAAAATTTGTCAATTTGTTTTATAGCTTCAAGTACATTTCCGCCATTAACAATACCATGATAAAAAACAAATGTCTCACCGACTTTTTTCATACGCCAATCAAAATATCTTATACCAGACCTTAACATGCCCATAAAATTACCGCTTTGAGTATAAGCCATTTCCCCAGGTAAGTCGGTGCTGCTTTTGGGTTTCATGCTGTAAGTCCCTGCGTCATGTGCACCAGGAATGACCATTTGATTTAATTTTGTAGTACCGTCTAGTTTGTCCATCCAGTTCCCGTATACATAATTTTCATTTGGTTTTTTAGTACCATCATATTCATATTCAGTCATATTAAAATTATGTCTTGCGTCATCATAATTTTTCTTTCCAAAAAAGCACAAAACTCCTCTCCACCATGGCATATCAGGTGGTAGATAGTTTGTTAATTTTTTGCCTACGTTTTTAAAATCTTCCTCAGCTGTTTTTGTTAATTCTTTAATTTTTTTAGCAAAGTCTACTTTATCACAATCTTCTTTTTCATACAATTTTTTTCTGATAGCATAATCTTTGTATTTTTCATCTTCTAAAAACTCAAAATTTGGAGAGCTACCTTTTTTATCTAAAAATATTTCTTTTGCAAATTTCAAATTTTTATACAACATATGATATGATTTGAATCCGAAAATTTGTTTGTTAGCTTGTTCAAACTCTCTTAATTTTTTATGTTGCTCATTGGCTATTATTTTTTTATATATTTTAACTTCTTTATCCAGATTTAATATTTTTTTATCATGGCCTTTTAATATCTTTTTATCTTCTGGACTAAGCTTAAGTTTTTTATTATTTTCAATTTTTTGTTTAACTTGTTTATAATTTTCTTCATCATTTATTTCATTTTTGTATGACCGATAAGCATCTCCAGTTAACAAAACTTCTACATTTGTATAATAACTTTTAATATCACTTTTAGTAATTTTATTAGGATGATTAAAAAAAGTTTTTGCACTGACATCTATATCAACTTTAATCAAATTGTGTGCTGATTTATCATCTTTACAAATTTCTAAAAATCCTCTTAGGTCTTCAATTGTAAGCGTTCTAAGTTCTTCATCTGTAAATGTAAATGTTTTAGATTCTTCAACTACTGACATCGTAAACATGCATA
>CAYYWE010000128.1:0-2014 GCA_964475315.1 uncultured Eubacteriales bacterium | reverse complement strand
AATCATCCGCACCAAACATCAAACCGCTGATTTTGTCCATTTCTTGAGTCTTCGCAGTCAACAAAATTATGCCGATAGTATTACTTTTTTTTCGAAGCTCTTTACAAACTTTTATACCGTCGATCCCTGGCAACATCACGTCTAAAACTGCCAAATCAAAATCGCCATTGTAATTATTAAAAGCTTCTAGTGCCTCCTCGCCACTAGAAGTTTCCACAACTTCATAACCAGATCTTTGTAAATTTATAACTTCAAATTCTCTAATAGCTAATTCGTCTTCAACCACAAGAATTCTTTTCATAAACTAAACCTCTAAATTTAATCAAAATAAAATATCTCTATAGTGTTTTCCTGTTTTTTGCGAAAAACAATACTGTAATAATAATATAAATATTGTTGTGCCACTCCCGCATATTTGCCAAAACTTTTACGCGTTTCGCCACGAAAATATTTATGCATGATTTTATTGATCCAAACATCAATCGGAAAAGCATTTAACCTATGAAAAGCGTACAACAAAACGCACTGCGAAATTTTAGGGCCAACACCTTTAATTTTAGTCAAAATTTCTTCAGCTCTTAAAATTTTAAGCCTTTTAATCTCATCAAAATCAACTGTTTTATTAAAGACATGTTCTGCTGCACTTAAAATATATTTATTCCTAAATCCGGCTTTTATTACATCAAGATCTTGTTCCGTCAACTTCGAAATCACCTCTGCACTTGGAAAACTATAACTACTTTCGTCAATTTTTTCACCAAAATTCTCACACAAACTTGACACAATTTTCTTTATACGAGGTATATTGTTATTCTGCGAAATAATAAACGAACACAAAGTCTCCCAAGGGTCTTGATTTAATATTCTAATTCCAGAGCACTCTTTTAATATCTCTTTAATAATAATATTGTGCTCCGATAAATCACTAACAATTTCAGAATAGTCTCTATCTAAATCAAAATAATTCCGCCACAAATTATTAAAGTCTTCCAAACTTGTGTTCTCAAATATAATTTTATTATCACATTCATAAACACATATTTTTTTATCTTTGACAATTCCATAATACTTATTGCTTATATTTTCCCAACGAAAACATTGCCCACACTCTAAAGTCTGGTCTAAACTAAAATTAGAAATACCCTCAATTACTATATTATTGTTTTCTTGAACAATCTCCATAAAAACTTCGCAAACTTTATACTATTTTTGTGTATCTGTATTAACCAATCCTGAACGCATACATCTAGTACATGCGTAAATATGTTTCGGGACGCCACCAATCACCGCTCTTACCCTACGTATATTTGGTTTCCACACCTTATTAGAACGTCTATGAGAATGCGAAACCTTTATCCCAAAAGATACTGCTTTACTACAAATTTGACATTTTGCCATGACAAAAATCCCCTTTATTTTTATATTCTTGATACTTTAAAAAATTATACTACATACAGTCAAAAAAATCAATACCACTTCAGTAACAAAAAAATATAAAAGGCATGCCTATTTTTTCGAAGAAATTAGTTGTAACAAGTTAATTTTCGCTTGCTTTAAACATTCATCCCAGACTGTATCGGTCTTCTGTGGATTATCATATTCAAATTTAAAATTTTCGTTGTCATCAAACAAATAATTACATATAAGGCCTAAAGTTAAAAGTTCCGTTAAAAAATTAGTGTATTTACTATCTTTAATGGTATGATGTATAACATCACTACATAATATTATTTTTAAATTGTCAAAACTAACAGCACCACCATTTGGTAGCCTGTTTCTCAGCTCTTTGCCATATGTTTTAACATTGTATTCAGCCGAATCCAACACACCTGCAATAGTGAACGGTTCACTCTTAAGTCCACCACCAAGCTCAACAATTGTTTTAAATAATCTTCGGCAAAATTTAATGTTAAGAAACTCCTCTCCATTAAAATTAAGAATATTTTCATTTTCCTTTTTTTCTGCCTTCTTCTTTGCTTTCTCTTCTTCTTCCTTGCGCTTGCGCTCCTCTTCT
>CAYYWE010000127.1:0-2087 GCA_964475315.1 uncultured Eubacteriales bacterium | reverse complement strand
AATTGCATTAGTTTCACGGTTTTTAGAATTATTTAAATTAAAATTTAATAATAAAGTTTGTTTAATACATAGTGCCATGTCAAAAACCGAAAAATTTGAAACGTGGGAAAAAATTCAAAATAATCAAGCACAAATAATTTTAGGGCCAAGAAGTGCGATTTTTGCGCCTGCTTTTAATCTTGGTTTAATAATTATTGATGAAGAACACGATAGCGCTTACAAATCCGATTCTAATCCGAAGTTTCACACACACGATATAGCGAAATTCAGATGTAAATATCATAATTGTATGTTAATTTTGGCTTCTGCAACCCCAAAATTGGAGAGTTATTATCAAGCTAAAAGTAATAATTACATTTTGAATACTTTAAAAACACGTTATAAAAATAATGTTTTACCCGATACAAAAATAATTAATTTAAATGATCCTAATGAGTATATAACAAATAGTGTTTTTAGTAAAACTTTTCTTGATTTATTAGTAAAAAATTTTAAAAATAATAATCAATCTATAATATTAATAAATAGGCGCGGCTATAATACATTTGTAAAGTGTTCAAATTGCAACGAAACTCAAGTGTGCCCATATTGTAGTGTATCTTTAGTTTATCACAAAATTGGTAACAAACTAACATGTCACTATTGCAATTATACTAAAAAAATATCAGAAACTTGTATGTTTTGTAACAAAAATTCATTATATTACTTAGGTTTTGGTACAGAAAAAGTTGAGAGCCAACTGTCTGAGTTTATTCCTGAAGCTAAAATTTTAAGAATGGATTCAGATGTTTGCGAAAACAAAAGTAATTTATTTAAAAAAAAATTAAAAAGTTTTGAAGAAAATAAATATAATATTTTAATCGGGACCCAAATGGTTTCTAAAGGGTTTAACTTTCCTAAAGTAACTTTAGTAGGAATATTAAATACAGATCAAAGCTTGTTTGAAAGTGATTTTAAAAGTTATGAAAAAACTTTTTCTTTAATCACACAAACCATCGGCCGAGCCGGACGTTATGACTTGCTTGGTCAGGCTGTGATACAAACTTTTAGTCCGAATAACAAAATTTTAAAATTAGCTGCCAGTCAAGACTATGAAAATTTCTATCAAGATGAGATTAAATTACGAAAAATTATGTTAAATCCACCATTTTCTGATATTTGCGTTATTTTATTTAAATCAAAAAATGAACAAAAAGTTATAAAAATATGTAATATTTTTTTTGAAAATATTAAAAACACTGCGAAAAACAAATACAAAAACATACCGCTGCGAATTTTTCCTCCCACTCCTGCGATTATTAAAAAAATCTCTAAAAATTATAGATACAAGATTATTATAAAATGTAAAAATAATAAAAAATTTCGCGACATGATTAGGGAAATTGTTTTTAACAGTAAATTAAATAATGTTTCTATAAGTATAGACATAAACCCAAATAATATTTTATAATTTTTTTATTATTTCCCAACGCAAAATTTAGAAAATATATTATTTATCACTTCTTCAGTCGCGTTTTCTCCCGTTATTTCCATTGTTAGTTTTATTGCATCGTGAATTAAAATCGTAATCACATCTAAAGTTATTCCCGATTTAATATCTTTTATAATTTGTTCTAATATAGTGTTAATTTTTTTTACTAATACTAGCTGTCTTTCGTTTGAAATACTTGACTCGAATGGTTCAAAATCTGAAATTCCGACCATGTTTTCCACAGATTTTTTAAAATTTTCTAAACCCGTACCGTTTATTGCAGAAAAACTAATTATATTATTTGAATAATTTTCTAAGTTTTTCGTGTTTATTTTTGTGCATAAATCTATTTTATTTAAAATTATTATGGTTCTATTTTTGTCACATTTTTTAAGTAAATTTAAATCTTCACTAGTAATATTTTGAGTTATATCTAATACATATATAATAATTTCAGAAATATTTATAGAATTTTTTGCTTTTTGGATACCAATTTTTTCTATAATGTTGTCCGTCTCGTGAATTCCAGCTGTGTCTTGAAGTATTACAGGAATATCGCCAATGAGCACGCTTTCTTCTATTATATCTCGAGTCGTACCAGGAATATCCGTAACAA
>CAYYWE010000126.1:0-2098 GCA_964475315.1 uncultured Eubacteriales bacterium | reverse complement strand
AAAAAAATAACAAAAAATATAAAAAATGGTGTATACTATATGTAGTGGGATACGACTACCTTAAGCAATTAGTCAAAAAGTATCTCACTTTTTTTTGCTTTTTTTAAATTAATATGTTATATTTATAATAGCTTAGGGTAGTGAGATAATGAAAAAGAATTATAATGATGATATATATAAAATGTATGAAGAAGAAGTAAATAAAAATAAAGAGAAAGAAAAAAGAATTAAAGAGTTAGAACTAGAAGTATATGTTTTAAAATCAAACTTAAAGATTTACGAAAATAAAATTAATGTTGAAATTAAAAGAACAATTAAACCAATTCTTGAAGAAAATAACAATTTAAAATCTAATTTAAACAAGGCTTATGATGAAATTAATAGATTAAAAAATCAAATTAATAATGCTAATAAAAATGATAAAGATTATTTAATTGATAAATTAACCAATCAAGTAAATAAGGATAGTTCTAATTCTTCAATACCTACAAGTAAAGAAATAAAATCAAAGAGAAGAACTAATACATATAATCATAGAAAAACTAGTTTAAATACAACAGGTGGACAATTAAATCATAAAGGAGATACTTTAACTAAAGAAAAAGTACAAAAAATAATTAGGGAAAATAATATAGAAATTAGAAAAATAGAACACAAAATAACTGCTAAAAAATATAAACAAAAAATGGTTAAATATAAAATCGGAATTGAAGTAAAACCATATATTGAAGAGCATATTTTTATACCGAGTAATGATACCTTAGAAAAATTACCAACAGAGTTTTATAGTGATGTGACATATAACAACGACTTAAAGAGTATAGTTGTATTATTAGGCGACTATTGTTCTTTACCATATAATAAAATAACTGAAGTTATTTCTAATTTTACTGATTACTTAGTTAATTTATCTGAAGGTACTATAGATAATATATATGAAGATTTTTCAAACAAGTGTGAAGATACTATTTTGAATATTACTAATAATTTACTTAATAGTACATATCAACATACAGATGAAACAGTAACTAGTGAAAATGGTAAAGATACATATTATAGAGGATATGCTAATAAAGAAAATGTTTTATATAAATATCATCATAAAAAGGGAGATAAACCAATAGAAGAAGATGGAATATTAAAAAAATATTTTGGAACATTAATAACAGATCACGACACTGGTATGTTTAAATATGGAACTAATAATCAAGATTGCATAATCCATCTTGGCAGATATTGTATAGAACAAGATCAAAATATATTAGTAACTTCTTGGCAAATGGAATTATATAACCTACTTCTAAAATTTGAAAGAAATAGAAAGATATTGATCAAATTCGGAATAAATCAATTTAATCAAGAAGAAATTAAATTAATGGAAGAAGATTATGATAAAATATTAAAAGTTGCTAAAAAAGAAAATGAATTAATACCATCTTCATATTGGAAGGATAAAGCAAATACTTTACTAAATAGATGTATTAAATATAAAAAACAAATACTATTTTATATTTATGACTTTACTATTGACTATGATAATAATTTTATAGAGAGAGCTCTAAGAATGATAAAAGGAAAAACAAAAATATCTGGTGGTTTTAGAAGTTATAATGGTGGAATAAGATTTGGAAATATAATGAGCATAATTAAAACATCTAAATTAAGAAATATCAATCCATTTAATTCTATACAAGATATTATGAGTGGTAAAGTATTATTTGCATAAACTAAAAAGAGACACTTAAAAAATGTCTATTTTAGTCGTGGTATGGCTGAGTAGTATCCGAAATTTACATTTTTTTTAGGTTTTTTTTTTAATTCGTTGACTTTTTGAATATTCTTTGTTAACATTATATATTGGTAACACGTCTTTTTATGCGTGCTCTTAAAAATAATTTAGGTATTGGGGTGAAAAATTAATGGCTTATAAATTAAAGCAAAGTGGAGATTATAGAAAAAGAAGAAATTATTCTATGATCAAAAATTCATTGGAACTTGATGATTTGTTACAAATTCAAAAAGAATCATATCAGTGGTTTATTACTGAAGGGGTTAAAGAGGTACTTGAAGATTTTTCTCCAGTAGAAAGTTTTTCTGG
>CAYYWE010000125.1:0-2195 GCA_964475315.1 uncultured Eubacteriales bacterium | reverse complement strand
GACACCCCTGAAATGCCAGCAGTTGTTTTGGGATTATTTTTAGCAAATTCACCAATTTGTTTAAAACCGCGTCTGATATAATTATTCGTTTTGTCCATAAAACTACCAAATTTTTCTTTGAAATTACTCTCCGTTTTATTTGAAACTATATTACTTTTTTGTTTTTGAACAGAAACATGATTGTCAGGGTCTCCGGTGGCACCAATTACTGGCGCCCCAACATTGATGGCAGTTAACAAAATAGCGCATGTCTTTTGTAGATTATCTTTTCCACCTGAAACCTTTTCTAAATTCTCATCAGAAACTTCTTGGACATAATTAATAATCTCCCATAATTGTTTCTCAAACTCGGAAATATTTTGATTATAACCTAATTTTTGACAAATTTTATAAATATCTTCTATATTTTCAGCACATTCTAACTCTTCTACTAAATCACTATCACAAACAATTTTTTCTAATATTTTAACTAAATTACTATCAAAATCATTACTATACTTCATAACCATCACCATAACTTTCTACAAAAATTAAACAAACCACAGCAGCATTATATACAAATAAATATGTATTGTCAAGTATTTTTTGATAAATTAAATAATTTTTATATATTATACCCCCACAAATATTTTCAACAAAAACTCTATTTTTGTATATTTACATTTAAAATTAACTGTGTTACAATTAATATTTATTTTAAATTAATTTTAGTTTTTTGTCAATACCTAAATTAAATATAACTTAATTTTCCAATAATTTTATTGTTTTTACAATAAAATCTGGGTACACGTTTACCTATTAAACTCATAATTTCGTAATTTATATTATTGCTGATATTTGCCAGATTATCTATAGAAATTAAATTATTTTCGTCACCGAATACAATAACTTCACAATTTTCGCTAGCTTCTTTTATATTTGTGACATCTAACATGAGCTGATCCATACAGACTTTACCTAAAATTTTAGCTTTCTTTTTGCATACTAACATATGTGCTTTATTAGAAAAGCAAGAAGAATATCCATCCGCATAACCGATCGGCACAGTAGCAATTTTAGTTTCATGATTAGTAGTAACAAAGCTTCTGCCATAACCAATACACGTGTTTTTAGGTACAGTTTTAATTTGTGACACAATACTTTTTAAACACATAACAGGCTTTAAATTAATTTTATTCTTTAAATTTTCGTTTGGAGTCAGACCATATAAAATAATTCCTGCACGTACCATGTCTAAGTACATCTCAGGATAATTAATTATTGCACCGCTATTACAGCAATGTTTAATATCAAAATAAATATTATTATTTTCTATTTTATTTATTAAATTAGTAAAATTTTCAAACTGTTTTTTTGTATAATTTTCCTGTTTACTTAAATCAGAAACTGAAAAATGTGTAAAAATCCCCTGCATATCAAGTTGAGAGTAATTTTTTAACTCTAAAATATCTTGTACGGAATTATCTATGTCTTGATTATTTTGTGCTAAAAAACCAATTCTATTCATACCAGTATCTATTTTCAAATGAACAGGTATTCTTGTATTAATTTTTTGGCAGATATTTATTAATTTATATGCATAATTTTTAGAAAATATTGTTTGAGTTATATTATAATTAACTAATTCTTTAACTAACTCTGGAGGAGTATAACCAAAAATTAATATAGGAATAGTTGTACCGCTTTTTCTGAGTTGTATAGCTTCATCAAGATTTGACACCCCAAACCAATCTGCACCAAGTTTTTCGTATTCTCTACACAGATACGACGCGCCATGACCGTATGCGTCAGCTTTTAATACACATAATATTTTAGTATTATTTTTAACTTGTTTTTTTATTATATTAAAATTATATTTTACAAAGTCTAAATTTATTTCAACCCAAGCTCTTTTTGAATAATTTGACACAGTCTTTACGCTTCTTTCTACGTTATTTATCGTACAATATTATATCAAAATATTTTATTAAAATAAAAATATTTTAAGAACTTATGTTTTTAATTCTAGAATAGCTCTGTTTGTTATTTATACTTAATTTCTTAACAAATTTATTTAATTATAATTACATATTAAAAAAACAGACTCTTATATACAAAAATCACGAATATTTTATTTTTATTTGAAGACACTAATTTATAAATTATATAAATTAAAGGAAGTAAAATTTATGAAAAAAATTATTTTTGTTACAAGT
>CAYYWE010000124.1:0-2226 GCA_964475315.1 uncultured Eubacteriales bacterium | reverse complement strand
ATATTTTTAAAAGAACCCCTGAGCATATTGAGGGATAATTTTGTACAAATTGTTAGTATTCAGACAGAAAATATTTTTGAACATAAACCGTCAATTGATGTTAGTTTTTTGAAGAATAAAGCTCAAATTACGGTGGTAAATAACGAGAAAGTCTATAAATTACTCTCCATTGTTACACATAGAGCGGGGGTAAATGAGGCAATTAGTCAGGAAGAACCAACTCCTCGAGGGTAAATGAAAAAAGAATATCCATACGGTAGGTAATCTGTTCAGAAGGGTTTCTGATAGATAGAGTATAAGTTAGTAGTTAGGCGGGATGAAGCCTGCCGGAAGGGTAGAAAAGCTCAAAACTAGTTAGTAGTCCGTTCAAAAGGGCTTCCGGTAAGTAGAATATAAGTTAGTAGTTAGGCGGGATGAAGCCCGCCGGAAGGGTGAAAAAAATGGTCAATAGGTTAAATGCTAATTTTATCATAAGTGCAGAAAAACTTTCACAGTGTCCGGATTTTTCTTTTCCGGAATTTCCGCTTCTGGGGCGCTCAAATGTGGGTAAATCATCTTTTATTAACGCGCTTGCAAACAACAAAAAACTTGCAAAAACTTCTAATACGCCCGGAAAAACAAGATTAATTAATTTTTTTAATTTTGCTGATATTTTTACAGTTGCAGACCTTCCGGGATATGGTTATGCAAAGGTTTCCAAAGAGGCTCAGGCAAGATGGCAGAAATATCTTGAAGAATACCTTCTTAACAGAAAACAGATAAAATCATTAATACAATTTATTGATGCAAGGCATGATGTTCAAAAGAACGATTACCAGATGCGCGAGTGGGTTGAAAATTATAACCTCCCGATATTTACAGTTGCAACCAAGATTGACTATGTTCCAAAAGGCAAACAGCAGGCAGTTATTGCCAAAATTAAGAAAAGTTTTTCGGGAGATGTGATACCTTTCAGCGCTGTTGATAGAAGATATTGTGAAAATATGATTGAATATTTGAGCAATTTGTGCCAATAATAGATATTAGTTTTGGAAGATAAAGGGGAGTAGTGTTTTGTTTAAACCTGCTAATAAGTCTGAGTTAAGTCAAATTTCGTTGACAGGAATGCGCGCAATTATTCTTATAGGGCTTTTAATCGAAGCACCAAGATCCTTAGATGAAATAAAAAGTATTTTTATAAATTTAAATATTATGGAACCAGAGCATTCTGATGATATTCTTAGAATTGATTTAAATACATTACGTGCTATGGGGTGTGATATAACTAAGGCAAATGCTAAAACAGGATTTAAGTATACACTTGTAAAACATCCTTTTTCATTGGATATTCAGCCTGAAGAAATTAGTGTTATAAAAAAAGCTTATAAAAAGATTAAAGATACTTCTAATATAGAACTAATATTAAAATATGATGAATTGTTTAAAAAATTAGCAGATTATATTGGTGATAATGAAGTAAAAGAGGCTTTATATGGACTTTCTGTTGTTAAATCTTATGATACAAATTTTATAAAGAGTTTAATAGAAGATTGTAAATTTAATAGAACATTAAAGTTAATATATCAAAAACCTTCTGCAAATGAAGATTCTGAAAAAGAAGTTTCAGCACAAAAGCTTGTTTTTGAAAATGATAAAATTTATTTATATGGATTTGATTTAATAAAAAATAAATCTATAATTTTGAATATAAAACGAATAAAATCTATAATTGGAAAATATGAAAGTTGTGGAAAAGTTGAGATTGAGTATATAACAGTGAAATTCTTTTTGAAAAATTTTGGTGTTTTAGACATAGAAGAAAATGAAAAAATTATAGAAACCTGTGACGATGGTTATATTGTGCAAGGTACATATTATAATGATTTTCTTGCTGTGCAAAGAATTTTATCTTTTGGTTCAAATTGTACTGTTCTGGAACCAGAAAATTTTAGAGAAAAAATTATTCAAAAATTGAAAAGTATGAGGAATGTTTATAATGACAAAAATTTCGATTAAGAAGAATTTATCGTCAATGCAGGTTTTAAAAACATTACAAGTTTTACTTCAAGGCAATTTTACTATGCATGAATTACTTGCAAAATTGAATAAAGATGAAGAAAATTATTTATTTAATAATAGTGTTGTAAGTAAATACATAAATACTTGTAGATATTGTGGTATTGACATACCTAAAATTCATAATAGATATTTTGTTGCAAGCATGCCTTTTGGACTAGAATTGACCGG
>CAYYWE010000123.1:0-2229 GCA_964475315.1 uncultured Eubacteriales bacterium | reverse complement strand
GACCTATTGAGTGGAGCTTTGCTCCTTCCACTTTTTTGTTGCTGCTTGTGCGGTTTTGCTTTAATCTTCGTCAAGTTTTAATACAGACATAAATGCATCTTGTGGTACTTCTACGTTACCAAGCTGTCTCATACGTTTTTTGCCTTCTTTTTGTTTTTCCAATAATTTTTTCTTTCTAGTTATATCTCCACCATAACATTTTGATAAAACATCTTTTCTCATAGCTTTTACTGTTTCGCGAGCTATGATTTTACCGCCTATACATGCTTGTATTGGTACTTCAAATAATTGTCTTGGAATTTTTTCTTTGAGTTTTTCAGCCATTTTACGTGCTCTGTAATAGGCCTTATCTCTGTGAATTATAAAAGAAAGTGCGTCTACTATATTTCCATTTAACATTATGTCTAATTTTACTAAATCAGAGTAAGCATATTCCAAGAACTCATAGTCAAACGAAGCGTATCCTTTGGTACGTGATTTTAATGCATCAAAAAAGTCATATACTATCTCGTTTAATGGTAATTTATAGTGAATATCCACTCTTTCTGTATCTAAATACTTCATGTCCACAAAAACTCCACGTCTATCTTGACACAGTTCCATTATACTCCCGACATATTCAGATGGCGAATAGATATGTGCCTCGCATATAGGCTCGAACGAAGATTTTATATTACTTACGTTTGGATAATTTGCTGGGTTATCTACATAAATTATGCTCCCATCTGTCAACTGTATCTGATATATAACACTTGGTGCAGTAGTTATTAAATCCAGGTTATATTCTCGTTCAAGTCTTTCTTGAATTATTTCCATGTGCAACAAACCTAAAAATCCGCATCTAAAGCCAAAACCTAAAGCCGTGGAAGTCTCGGGTTCATACGAAAGAGCGGCGTCGTTTAGTTTTAATTTTTCCAAAGAATCTCTTAGATCTGTATATTTAGAACCATCTAGAGGATAAACTCCGCAAAACACCATAGGATTAATTTTTCTGTAACCAGGTAGCGGAAATTCTGTTGGGTTATTTTCAAGCGTGATAGTATCACCAACTTGCGCTGTACTTACAGTTTTTATCGAAGCAGCTATGTATCCAACTTCACCGGCTTTTAATATACCTGTAGGCTCTAAGCACATAGCCTTAGAAATTCCACATTCTGTAACAGTATATACTTCGTTATTTGACATAAATTTAATTCTGTCACCGGTTTTTAAAATACCGTCTTTAATTCTCACATAAATTATTACACCTTTATAAATATCATAATAAGAGTCAAAAATCAAAGCTTTTAAGGGTAATTTCCAGTCTCCTGTTGGGCTGGGAACATATTTAACTATATTTTCTAATACAGATTTTATATTCAACCCAGTTTTTGCTGAAATTCTCGGGGCACCTTCCGTAGGGATGCCAATTACGTCCTCTATTTCTTTACATACACGTTCAGGGTCAGCGCTTGGCAAATCTATTTTGTTAACAACAGGTAAAATTTCAAGTCCAGCATCAAGCGCTAAATATGTGTTAGCAAGTGTTTGTGCCTCTATTCCTTGTGACGCATCTACGACTAAAACAGCACCTTCACATGCCGCTAAAGACCTAGAAACTTCGTATGTGAAATCTACGTGACCAGGAGTATCTATCAAATTAAACAAATATTCTTGATCATCATCAGATTTATAGTACAAACTTACGGCATGAGACTTAATAGTAATTCCGCGTTCTTTTTCTAAATCCATGTTATCCAGTAATTGGCTTTCCATGTCACGCGAAGAAACAGAATTCGTCAACTCTAAAATTCTATCAGCTAGAGTCGACTTTCCGTGGTCTATATGAGCAATAATACTAAAATTTCGTATATTCTCTCTCGGAATCATATTTTTAAATCAAGTCCTCTCCAATGTTAGCTACTCATATTATTAGACTTTTTTTCGTGTTTTTAAATTAACTAATTATTATATTTCCAAAATATTA
Source organism: uncultured Eubacteriales bacterium (assembly GCA_964475315.1). Classification (GTDB taxonomy): domain Bacteria; phylum Bacillota; class Clostridia; order Oscillospirales; family Acutalibacteraceae; genus UMGS1491. The sequence continues at coordinate 263 of CAYYWE010000123.1, read as the reverse complement.
TAACAAAAAATAAATTTTATTACGTCTAATATATCATTTGATCTTCAGATAGTATTGACAAATTTGTTATAAAAAGCCAAAGTATGTATTAGGTATTATGGGTTTGTCAATGATGCGTTACAAAAAAGGGACTTAAAACAATTCACCATTGAGAAGGAAAGAATTAATGTAATCAGCGGGAGAATGCCAATTAAGAGGACGCATAGGGAAAAGGTTGTATTTTCTGTTGTGGACAGTAAGTTGTTTTTTAAAATCATCGAAAG
>CAYYWE010000122.1:0-2240 GCA_964475315.1 uncultured Eubacteriales bacterium | reverse complement strand
ATATCACACACTATACCGCCAAATTCTTGATTTAATTTTATTTTCTCTTGTTTATTTGATATAAATTTATCGCCTGTTAAAACTATGCCTGTATGAAAATTTAATGTATTTATGTTTTTTGAAATGTTAATTAATTTATCTAAAACCCAACTAGTACATTCAAATTCAACTTTACTAAGTCCACTTATTTCACCCTTTTTTCTATTTGGAAAAACAGAAACATCGAAATCATATTGTATAGTACTTGTTGCTAAAATTATATCACCAATGTTAATTTTTTTATCTAAAGCGCCAACCACACCTATGTTTAATATTAAATCAGGATTAAAATTTGTAATTAAATTTTGACAACTAATCGCTGCGTGTACTTTTCCAACGCCGCACAAAATTAACACACATTTAATATTATTAATAATTCCAGTTATAAATTCAAAATTACCAATCTTAATTTTTTTTACATCAAACGTTAATTTTTTTATCTCATCTAGTTCTTCATGAAGAGCACAAATTACACCTATTATCATAACATTTTCATAAACTCCCATATCTCAACAGTTATTTTTATATTAAATTATATTAATTCTCTAATAGCATCTAACGCTAAAATATAACTATTTTTATTAAATCCAAGTATCTGGCCCACACAAACTTCAGTAATTACAGAATTTCTCCTAAATTCTTCACGAGCATAAATATTAGTCATATGAACTTCAACAAACGGAATTCTAACATAAGCTATAGCGTCCCTTAACGAATAGCTGTAATGACAAAGTGCGCCTGGATTAATGATTCCACCATCAAAATTACTATCTCTGCTATGCAATTTATCAATAAGAGCGCCTTCCCAATTGCTCTGAAAAACCTCACAATTAAATCCTAAGGTTTCGCCATGCAATATAATTTGAGACTTTATACTTTCGGCCGTTTCCTCACCATAAATCCCTTTTTCACGTATGCCAGTCATGTTTAAATTTGGCCCAAGCAAAATTATAATATTCTTTTTTTTCATTAAGTTTCTCCAAAAACATATATTATTTTAGCATAATTTAAATTTATTGTTTGACTTAATTTTACATCTTATAGGTTCTTCAAGCTTTCTTTTTATAGTTATAATTATACCCTTAGAAATACTCATAGGATTAACTAATATAGATTTAATATTAATTAAATTCGCGGCAAATATATCTGTAAAAATCTGGTCACCAATCATTACAACATTATTTAAATTACAGGAAATTTTTTTTATAGCTTTTTTTAACTTAAAAGTAAGTGGCTTGTAACTCATAGCAACCCACGGAATGTCTAAATTTTTGGCAAATTTTTCAACACGACTTTTTGTGTTGTTTGATACAAGTATAATTTTAATATCATTTTTTTTTAATAAATTTATCCAATCTAAAATTTTTTTTTCAGGTAGTTCTGATTTGGTTTTAACCAAAGTGTCATCTATATCAAGCAAAACACCATTAATATTTAATTTTTTTAAAATTTCCAATTTTATGTCTGTAACTTCATTTGTAAAATATGTAGGGAAAAAAGTCAAACTATAACCTCAATTATAATTTATTTATAATTAAATTTTAAAACAAAAAAATTTATACTTGATTATATATCATTTTGTTTTTTGTGTATATCTACAAAATAAACTAAAATATTTATTTTTGCTCACAAAATATATGTGCAAATCATACAATAAAATAATAAGGAGGATGATAAAAAATGAGGATTTACAACAATACAGAAACTTGTAATTATGAATGTAGTAGATGTGGAATTATAGGTTCAATAGTAGGTATAATCTTCGGAATAATAGTGTCAGTACTGTTTTATTTTGGATTTTTGCCATTGATAACTAGCTCGATCTGGATATTATTGGGAGTAGCTGGAGTAGCACTGATTTATGTTTTATTATTATCGATATTTAACTTAAATTTATTTAAATATTTGTGTAAAAATATAAAATATTTAACAATAGGTTCTCTAGGAAGTATCTTATCAGTAATAATATTGTCTACAATAACATTAGAAATTACGTCTATTTTTACTACAATATTAATAGGAATTGCAACATTTTTTTTAATATTTTTAATATTTTCGATTTTTTGCACTATAAATTACATATTACTTAGTTAATTTTAAACAAATTGCCAGTTATTATTTAATAACAGGTAATTTTTTATAAATTTCTATAAAATATCACAAATTTTTTTATTTTTATACAAAAAAATTAATTAAATGCA
>CAYYWE010000121.1:0-2311 GCA_964475315.1 uncultured Eubacteriales bacterium | reverse complement strand
CGACAATATCTATAAAATCAGTTTGACGTTCTTCGCCATTTTTAACGAATCTTCGGTTTACAGCAACACTAAAAGAAGTTACAGGTAAATCAGTAGGAGTGTGCTTGAGTTCGGGGTCAGCGACAAGTCTACCAGTCAGGACCACAACATTTAACATAAAAATCCCAAAACCGACCTTTCGTATTTAAATATTTTTGTAATTTAATACCAAGATTATTTATTTTTAACTTGATTTTTATTAACAACATCCTGTTTTATAATTAAAGTTCTTAAAACACCATCAGTTATTTGACTAATACGATCAAGTTCTTTCGGAAATTCTGGAGTACTTTTAAACTCAAATAAAACATAATTGCCTTCAGACTCTTTATTTATCAAATAAGCAAGTCTTTTCTTACCCCAATTACTCATATTAACTAATTCGGCATTTGATCTAATAAGATCCTCAAATTTTTTGATAATTTCGTCCGTTTTTTCGCCAAGTTTCACAGAAACTACTAACATAAACTCATAAAAATTTTTAACTTCTGTCAATCCTATAACACCTCCTTCTGGACGTAAGACTTTATTACATTAAATTTATATTATAATAAAGTAAGGAAGAATAATTAATTATACGTAATTACATACCCAGCCGGAATTATATCATAAACCAAAATTAATGTCAAGTAATATCTTCGTATAATTTGAAATTCTCTTTTGGCGCAGAATAAATATTATCTTCTTCATTATCAGAAGATTTAACATGAGCTTCTGTACCAACATGAATTTTAATATTTCTAAATCCTGTTTTGGTTAAAAACTTATCTAATTTTGTGCTTTCTAAACTTAAACCATCTCTTATACTATCTCCGCCACAAACTACAATATTAATACTAGAATCATTTTTTAAAAGTCTTTTCAACTCCTTTTCAGAATCAAATTGATCTGCAAACAAATACGTTCCAATAGTACCTATTAATCTTATCACACTATTTCCATCTTTAAGATACTGATTAGCGCTATGTGAAGATCTTTTTATAGAACTTTGAAGAATTAAACCACATAATTTATGATTTTTCTCTGTAACATTAGAAGCGACGTGTGCTGCCATAGCACCACCTAAAGAAAATCCATGTAAAATTATATTTTCACTATTTATTTTCAATTCTTTATTTACATAATCATATATTTTTTGTGCATCTTCATATAACATGCTCTCACGAATCTTACCAGAAGACATTTTTTGAGAATTACCCGATCCAAAACCTGTATAATTAACTCCCACAACAGTTATGTTTTTAGATAAATAAAAATCCAAAACATCTTGTATTTGCGATTCATTTGAACTTCCACTACCTGAATAAAAAATCACATATTTACCACTAGTATTACTATAATCTAGTAATTCTGGTTTATAAATATATCCACTTAAGTTATCTATGTTTAATTTTTCTTTAACATATCCAACACTAATATTAATATTTTTCGTTTCTTTTGTTAAATTATTGGAATCTCCAATCACTGATCTTTGAAAAAAATTATCTGAATTTTTGTACCATAATCCTGAACCTACCACTGCCGAAGAAGCCAAAACTGACATACCAATATTTGCTATAATTTTTTTAAATTTTTCAGAATTAATTTTGTTTTCTTTACTTTGTTTAACCATATGTGTATTATTGTTATTGAGACTATTGCTGTTATAATCTTGTCTTACGGCAAATCCTCCAGAATTAATTAATAATGGAGCTACTAATACACCAGCAAACATATTTTTTATAGAACCTCCAGAAATTTTATCAAGCTCTAAGCTATTTAACAACTCTTTTTTTACATAAAAAGCACATTTTAATATAAAATATATAAATTCAAATTCACTCATATTTCCTATCAATTTTTTTGAATATTTATACATATCATCTAAATTATTTAATTTACAAAATTCTTTAAATAAATTTTTATTGTTTAAAAAAATATCGACTAATTTTAATTGATTTTTAGTAAAACTTTCCATTTTAATCATACCTTCTTTTTGAAAATTATTTGTAATAAATAAAATAATACAAAAATAAATTTAAATCAAGAAGCTATTTTTTGGCAATACAGAACTTTCTCTTAGTGTGTTTGTTTTCATAAATTTTAATACTTTTAGACCCTATTATTAAGGCAAGGCCGCACAAACAGCAACAGGAAAAAGGAGAGGGAAGGAGCTCCACCCAAAAGATCTAAAGATGGTAAGAATACTCCCGGTTATTTGTTTAAAGCGAAACCAAGTCAGACTGATAAGCCAAAACGCTTGTCAGCGAGATAGAGGTTTGCCAGAGCAAAC
>CAYYWE010000120.1:0-2349 GCA_964475315.1 uncultured Eubacteriales bacterium | reverse complement strand
AGATTGTGATGTGATTATTCCGTCTGATTACATGATTTCTAAACTAATTAAAAATAATATGTTAACAAAATTGGATTTTTCGAATATTCCTAATTACAAATTTATAGATAATAGTTACAAAAATTTAAATTTTGATCCAGATAATTTATATTCTGTGCCATATATGTGGGGGACAGTAGGGGTATTTTATAATAAAAATATAATAAAAGAACCGGAAGAAAATATTACATGGGATATTCTTTGGGATAAAAAATATAAAAACAAAATTTTAATGTTTGATAACGCTAGGGACAGTTTTGCTATATCTTTATTAAGATTAGGTTATGATGTGAATACGTGTGAAATTGAACATTGGAGACGTGCTGCAGACGAACTATTAATTCAAAAACCATTGGTTCAAGCATATGTTATGGATCAAATTTTTAACAAAATTGGCAACGAAGAAGCTTATTTGGCACCATATTACGCGGGCGACGCTTTTAATATTATGAAAATTAACAAGAACATTGGGTTTGTAATTCCAAAAACAGGAAGCACAAGATTTGTTGATTCTATGTGTATACCTACTAGTTCTAGACGTAAATTTTTGGCAGAAAAGTATATAAATTTTATGTGCGAGCCGGAAATTGCACTTGCAAATGTTAGTCATACTGGATATTCTACCCCTCATAAAATTGCGTATGAAAAACTTGATGATAGTATAAGACATAACAAAATTTTTTACCCTGATGAAGAAATTAGTGCAAGAAGCCAAATTTTTATCAATTTACCAGATAATATAAATTTGATTATGGATACTTTTTGGATAGAAATTAAAGCTGGTGGAATATCACAAAATTCCTGGGGTTTATTAATAATAATTTCAAGTTTAATTATAATTTATTTTGTAATAAATAAAATTAAAAATAAGTCTAAACTTTGGAAATATTAAAAAAATAAAATTTATTTGATATAAATTTCAAAAAATATTATTATATCAGTTAATTAAATTGAAAGGTTTTGGTGTGATTTATGTTGCTCGAAAATAGTAATACTAAAATTAATTTAATGAAAGCTTTTGCTGGAGAAAGTCAAGCGCGTAACAGGTATATAATTTCAGCGTCGCAAGCACGTAAAGAAAAATTAAATATAATAGAAAAAGTTTTTATTTTTACTGCAAATCAAGAACAAGAACATGCGAAAGTTTTTTACAAATTTTTAGCACCTATTTGTGGAAATAAAATAAATATATCTGGTGATTTTCCGATAGATTTGTACAATAATACTCTTGATATGTTAAAATGTGCCAAAAATAATGAATACGAAGAATACAGTAATGTATACAAAAGTTTTGGAGACGAGGCGAAATCTGAGGGTTTTATTGAAATTTCAGAAGTTTTTTATAATATAGCGAAAGTTGAAAAAGTTCATAGTGACAGATTTGATAATTTAATAAAATTAATACAAAATAATAATTTGTTTAAATCTGAAAAAGAACAATCTTGGGTTTGTTTGAACTGTGGTTATGTACATATTGGTAATGAAGTCCCGGGAATATGCCCAGTTTGTGAGCACAGTCGTGGATATTTTTGTACAGATTTTGGTTTTTAATTATTTAAAAATATAATAAATTTTATAAACGGAGATCAAAAAGATCTCTGTTTTTGTATAAAAAATATTATGTAAAATATTATTAAAACTCATATTTGTAACACAAAATTATATATATTTATTTTAAGAATATAAAATACAAAAATCACGGAGAGATAAAATATGCACTGGGATAAAATGACATCTCAAGAAGTAATTAGCAAATTAAATACAAATTTTAAAACTGGACTATCGAGCTTCGAAGTTAATAAAAGAATTTTAAAATATAACAAAAATATATTAAATAATAATAAAAATAAAAATGGTTTTTGGAAGAAATTATCTAAACAACTCAGTGATTTTATGGTCTTAACTCTCTTTGTTTCTGCTATATTATCTATGTGGGTTTCTTATATAAAAAAAGAAAATAGTTATATAGATACTATTATAATTTTATTTATAGTAATTTTAAATATAATTATAGGTATATTGCAAGAAACCAAAGCTGAACGGGCCATAGAAGACCTAAAAAAATTATCATGTCCATATGCTCGTGTTTTTAGAGATAATAAAGCCCAAAGAGTTTTGTCAGAAAATTTGGTGCCCGGTGATATTATAGTATTAAAAACTGGAGATTTAATTTGTGCTGATGCGAGAATTATCGAATCTTCTGGATTTTTTGTAGAAGAATCAGCTATTACTGGTGAATCTGATAGTATTTCTAAAAACGAAAATATTATGACAGACCAAAAAAATATAATTTTTTCCGGAACTATAGTA
>CAYYWE010000119.1:0-2404 GCA_964475315.1 uncultured Eubacteriales bacterium | reverse complement strand
AATTTTAATCTTCAGATTTATTATTTATTGCACTTACTGGACATACACTACAAATTTCATCTATACTGGCTTGAATTTTAGATTTGTCAATATTTGACTTGACTTTTGCAAACTCAAAATTTTCCTCAAACTCAAAAATATCAGGATAAGTATTAACGCACATTCCACATCCAATACAATTGCTTTGATCTATTTTTATATTTAACATAAAGCCCTCCGATTTAAATTAAAAACTTACTTGTGTGTATTATAATTAATTACTATATAAAATGCAAACATGACTATTATTATAATTCATAATTCAAAAATATATAAAAAATTAAATCTCTTTTAAAAAAAAGTAGTTTAATTATAAGAAAAAAATTTAAAACTATTTTTATAATAATTTTATTTAAAAAATTTAAAAGATTAGTATAATTAGAGATATTAATAATAATTGTAATTATAGAAAGTACGGGATAAAAAATATGTCTAAAAACAATAATAAAAAATTAGTTGAAGAAATAACTTCGAGAGATACAGATTTCGCTAAATGGTACACGGATATAGTAAAAAAAGCTGAACTTATGGACTATTCAAGCGTTCGTGGATGTATGATTATGGAGCCGTATGGATACGCTATTTGGGAAAACATAACAAGAATTTTAGATAAAAAATTTAAAGAAACAGGTCACGAAAATGTTTCTATGCCGATATTCATACCTGAAAGTTTATTACAAAAAGAAAAAGATCATGTTGAGGGATTTGCACCTGAAGTGGCATGGGTAACACACGGTGGATCGCAAAAACTACAAGAAAAGCTATGTGTAAGGCCGACTTCTGAGACTTTATTTTGTGAACATTATGCAAAAAAAATACATTCTTGGCGTGATTTACCAAAATTGTACAATCAATGGTGTTCAGTAGTACGTTGGGAAAAAACTACCAGACCATTTTTGAGATCTGTAGAATTTCACTGGCAAGAGGGTCATACTGCACACGCAACTGATGAAGAAGCAAAATTAGAAGTCAAAAATATGTTAAAAATATATGTAGATTTCTGCGAAAATATATTAGATATGCCAGTAATATACGGTAAAAAAACAGAAAGCGAAAAATTTGCAGGAGCCGAATTTACATACACAGTAGAAGCTTTAATGCATGATGGAAAAGCATTACAATCGGCCACAAGCCACTATTTTGGTGATAAATTTGCTCGTGCTTTTGATATTAATTTTCAGGATAAGAATAATAACACTAAATACGTCTATCAGACTTCATGGGGCATTTCAACTCGTATAATCGGCGGAATTATCATGACTCACGGCGATGACAGGGGTCTAGTTTTGCCACCAGATATCGCACCAGTTCAAGTAATAATTATTCCGATTGCAATTAATAAACCTGGAGTTAAAGAAAAATCACTAGAATTATTAGAAAATTTAAAAGAAATTTGTAGAGTTAAAATAGATTTTACAGATAAAAGCCCAGGGTGGAAATTTTCTGAGCACGAAATGCGTGGTGTGCCGGTTAGAATCGAACTTGGCCCAAAAGATCTTGAAAAAAATCAGTGTATTGTAGTCCAAAGAGATAATTTCAAAAAAACTATAATAAGTTTGGATAATATTAAAACAGAAATAGTTGAAGTTTTACAAAAAATTAAAAAAAATATGTATTTTAAAGCGCTAGAAAATAGAAATAATATGACATATTTGGCACAGAATAAGCAAGAATTTAATGAAATATCAAAAAATAAATCTGGATTTATAAAATCTAATTGGTGTGGAGAAAAATCTTGTGAGCAAGAAATTAAAGAAAACACAAATTTTACTTCGAGATGTATTATAAATAAACTAGAAAATAATAAAAAAAATATTAATCAGAAATGTGTATATTGTGAAAAAGAAGCAAAATATGAAGTTTATTGGGCAAAAGCGTATTAAAAATATTTTGATATATTTGGGAGAATATTGAGTATATGACAAAAAAAAGTAAAATAACTATAAAAAAAACTGTTGATGGGAATTATGCAGCGGCATATGTAGCCTATGCTTTGACTGAGGTTGCGGCGATTTATCCTATTACGCCGTCGTCTTCAATGGCTGAACAAATGGATAAGTTTTCCTGCTCACACGCAAAAAACATTTTTGATTCGGAAGTCCAAGTAGTAGAAATGCAGTCAGAAGGTGGTGCCGCAGGGGCTGTGCATGGCGCACTTTCTGGCGGTACGCTCGCAACAACCTTTACTTCATCGCAAGGATTGTTGTTGATGATCCCAAATATGTATAAGATGGCGGGTGAATTGCTGCCGAGTGTAATTCATGTAGCTGCTAGAACTGTCGCAACTCACGCACTTTCGATTTTTGATGATCATTCAGATGTGTATGCTTGTCGACAGACTGGTTACGCGATGGTATGTGCAAAT
>CAYYWE010000118.1:0-2408 GCA_964475315.1 uncultured Eubacteriales bacterium | reverse complement strand
ATTTCACCAAGATTATAGTATATTAATGCAAGACGATTCAGCCCAAGCCCAAATGCAAAGCCTGTGTATTTATTAGTGTCATAACCTACTGGTTCGAGCACATTCGGATGCACCATTCCGGAGCCCAAAACAGTAATCCAACCCGAGTTTCCACAAGTTCTACAGCCTCGAGCATTACATTCAGGGCACGACATATCCATTGCAGCACTAGGTTCAGTATACGGATAATAAGTCGGTCTAAATCTTGTATTAACACTCTGGCCGAAAATTTCTTTAATTAAATTTATCAAAACATATTTCAAGTTAGCAAAAGAAATATTTTCACCGATCATTAGCCCTTCAATCTGGTAAAACATGGGGGTGTGCTGTGGATCTATATCATCAACTCTATAAACTGTACCAGGCGAAATAATTTGTATTGGTGGTTTTTTCTCCAACATTGTTCTAATCTGAACAGAAGATGTATGAGATCTTAATAAAATATTAGGAATATTTATATAAAAAGTATCTTGCATATCACGAGCAGGATGATGCGATGGCATATTTAGCATCTCGAAATTATATTTATCAAGCTCAATTTCAGGCCCCTGTACTACAGAAAATCCAATAGAAACTAAAAATTTTTCAATCTTTTTATAAATTTTAGTTAACGGATGCTCAGAACCGATTTTGATACAATTTTTTCTGATACTAATATCATATTTCTTATTAAAATTTAAATTATTATCTATAAAATTATTTTCAAATTCTAATATTTTAGATTCTACAAATTTTTTATAATTATTTATAATTTCACCAATTTTTTTTTTATCTTCAATATTTTGTATTTCTTTTAAGTTTAAATACATTTTTTTTGTGTATTTTTTTAAATAATTGTTTTTAATATTATTCAAATCTTGTGTATTATTAATATTTTTTATTTCTTGTGAAAACAATTTTGTATTTAAATCAATATCTTGGGCGATCTTTTTTATGTTAATATTATCCATATTTTCACCTCTAAATAACTTTTTTATATATATTTTTTTAGTATATTAATTTTATCAGTTTTTTCCCACGGCACATCTAAATCTTCACGTCCCATATGACCATATGAAGATAATTTACTATAAATCGGCCTTTTTAAGTCAAAACTTTGGATTATACTCGAGACTCTCAAGTCAAAAATTTTATTTATAATATCTGATAATTTTTCGTCTGTTAAATTTTTTATGTTACAAGTGCAAAAAGTATTTACCATAATCGACACCGGTCTAGAAACCCCAATTGAGTAAGCAATTTGAATTTCACATTTTTTAGAAATCCCAGCAGCAACTATATTTTTAGCGACATAGCGAGCAGCATAAGCACCAGATCTGTCAACTTTGGTGGGATCTTTGCCTGAAAAAGCTCCACCTCCATGGCACGCATAGCCGCCATATGTATCAACTATTATTTTGCGTCCGGTAAGTCCCGTATCACCCATCGGGCCGCCTATTACAAATCTTCCGGTTGGGTTAATAAAAATTTTAGTGTTATCATCTATCAAATTTTCAGGGATTGCATTTTTTATTACATATTTAATTATATCTTGTTTTATAATATTTAAATTTATATTGTTTTTATGTTGAGCAGAAATAATAATATTTTCTATTCTTATCGGTTTATCATCTTGATACTCTACAGTAACTTGTGTTTTCCCATCTGGTCTTAAATAATCTAAAATTTTTTCCTTCCTGACTTCTTCCAGCCTTTTTGCCAACTTATGAGCCAAACTAATGGGTAGTGGCATCAATTCAGGAGTTTCGTCGCATGCATATCCAAACATCATCCCTTGATCGCCCGCTCCTAGTAAGCTTTCTGGGCTAGTATCACCATTTTTATTTTCCAGAGAACTACATACACCAACGTTAATGTCACTTGATTGGGAATTAATAGAAACTATTACGCCACAAGTATTACCGTCTAATCCAGACTCAGAATTAGTGTAACCAATGTTATTTATAACATTTCGAACAGTTTTATTAATATCAACATAACAATTTGTGTTAATTTCGCCCATAACATGTATCAATCCCATTGATGCCGTTACCTCACACGCCACGTGTGCTTCTGGGTCTTTTTCCAAAATACTATCTAAAATACTATCTGAAATACAGTCGCACAATTTATCCGGATGCCCAGATGTAACCGATTCAGAAGTAAAAAATCTTTTCGACATTATATTTTCTAGACCTCTTTCAATTTCAAATTCCAAGATTAATAATATCAAAAAGAGATTTTTTTGTCTATTTTTATATACAAATATAATTATAATTTTGTTTTGTTAATTTTTAAATATTTAATAAAAATTAAAAATCACTGATACTTACATTAGAATGTGTACACACTTATTGACAAATGGAGTGGTATAGGGTATAGTAGTTGGT
>CAYYWE010000117.1:0-2410 GCA_964475315.1 uncultured Eubacteriales bacterium | reverse complement strand
ATAACAAATTTGAAAAAATTTTTATGGATACAAATGGTGTATTTGTAGCTGTCGGTTATGAGCCGGATTGTAAAATTTATAAAAATCAAGTTAACATGACCGAAAATGGATATTTTTGTGCAGATGAATCTTGTGAAACTAACATCTCAGGTGTATTTGTTGCTGGTGACTGTCGAACCAAATTTCTAAGACAAATTGTGACAGCTGTCTCTGACGGGGCTATTGCCGGCAATAAAGCTGCAGAGTATATTTTTAAAAATTAATTATTTTAGTACACAACTATATAAGTAACAAAAAAATATTATTTTCATAATATAAAAACAGTAGATTAGAAATAAAGTGAAAATATATTTTTGTAGATATTTATATGGAGTGATTTTTAATGACGGAAAACTTTTCTACTTTTTCGTGTCACGAAAATAATCAATTTAAAGAGCCAGTATGTATAGACACATATAGAGTATACGATTCATGCGCGGACAAAGATTGCTTGGAAAACTTGAGAGTGAATTTTAACGAATCTGGTCAACATATAATCGATCAGGCCACTAGTGTACGTGTAAAAAGTACAAACGTAATTACTACTTTTATAGACATAGAGCCTGTACCATTTAGACGTGGATATTATTCAGTAGATATGACATATTTTTTTGAAATAAACTTAGAAGCTTTTGTGTCACCATCTGTAATGCCAGCTACAGTTTCAGGTTTGTGTGTTTCAAACAAAAAAGTAATTTTATATGGCAGTGAAGGAAACGTTAAAATATTTACTTCTGAATATAACTCTAGTGAAACTGATATGCAAAATAACTCTTCTAGAAATTTGCCACGCGCAGTAGTACAAGTCGCAGAACCTATCGCTCTTTCAGCAAAGTTATGTAACTCATGTAATTCTAAAATTCAGTCTTGCTCCCAATACAGAATCCCAGATTGTATTTGTAGAAGATTCGGCGGCGAATTTGTGCGTCCAAGTTCTAATAGTAATATAGTTGCCGTAACTTTGGGAATATTTACTATAGTACAGCTCGAAAGAAATGTTCAAATTTTGGTTCCTGCTTGTGATTATAATATACCTAGCAAAGAATGTATAACTTCAACTGAAGACAATCCTTGTGATATATTTAACCGCATAGAGTTCCCTACTGAAGAATTTTTCCCTCCACAATTACAAAATAATATAAATAATACAAATTCTGAAAATAACGACTAATTTTTTATAGTAAATTATATTTGGCAGAGAATTAACCAATAGTTCTTCGCCGAATTTTTTAAAATATAAAAATCAAATTTTAGCAAGATTTATAATTTTTCATAAATATTTTTAAATTAAATATCATAGTCATATCACATATGTGACAAAATAATTTATAAAATTACATTCAAAATATGACAGTAAATAAATTAATTTTATAATATAATTTTTTTGTAAAATTATGTTATCGGTGGTTATGGACGTTGAAAGAAACAAAAAACATAGTAATAAATAAAAATTATTATTCAAGATCAATTTTTGTAAAAATTATTTATTTTTTTAGTTCTTTTTTTATGTCTCAAGTATGTATATTTAATAATTATTATTTATTTGGAGTTTGTTTATTATCATCAGTAAATTATAATAATTATATTGAAAATTTAATAGTTTTAATTGGAAGTATACTAGGATATTTAATTATTTTAAAATTACATATGAGTATGAAATATATCTCAAGTTTGGTATTAATATGTGCGTTAAAATATTTAATATCAGATTTTAAAAATAAAAAATTAAATAATATAATATATTCACCAATAATCACTTTTTTTTCATTAATAATTACTAATATTTTTATTAATATTTCAGGTGGATTTGACAGATATAAATTTTTTATTAATTTTCTGGAAGCTGTACTTGCTGGTATAGTAACTTATTTTTTTAGTGTTAATTTTAAAATTTTATCTAAAAAAAATATAAATAATATAAATTTAAAAGAATTTGTATATATAATCATAAATTTTGGCATATTTTTGTTGCCTGTTTTAAATATTAATATTTTTAAAGTTTCTTTAGGCAAAATAGCTTGTTTAGTAATTATATTATTAATTTCATACGTATCAGGTGTGGTCGGTGGTACTATATCAGGTACAATTTTTGGACTAATAATTAATTTAAATAATAATAATTTAAATTATATTTTTAATACATATTCTGTTTCTGGGTTAATGTCTGGATTATTTAATTATACAGGCAAACTGGGGACTTGTTTAATATTTATAATTTCAAGTGTTATTATGAGTACTATGTACCCAGATGTTACAGAAGTTATAATTTTTTTATATGAAATTACTATATCTGTAATTATTTTTTTGTTATTACCTGATAATTTTATAATTAAAACTAAAAAAATATTGTTAAATATAACAAACGTAAAAA
>CAYYWE010000116.1:0-2419 GCA_964475315.1 uncultured Eubacteriales bacterium | reverse complement strand
AAAAAGCGAAAATCTTGTTGTTTTAAATTTTTTTGAAACATAGGAACTAAATAACTATATAAAATAGCTTCATCGGTATCCATTATCTTTAATAAGTCTGTATTGATTTTTATGTGATTTCGGCTGGAATTAAGCAGTTTATGAATTCTTTCGATACTCATAGGCACTCCTTTCACTATCTAATTTATCAAAAGCATGCTCATTAATCAAGTTATTTGATTAATAAATCGTTACAAACTCCCTAGTATCAATAGTAAGTTATAAAATCAATAGTATTGACAAGAAAAGTTTTTTGCTTTAGTATTAACATGTCCAATTGGGCGAGAGCTAGGTTGGGGATATTAAAAAATATACTAAAAAGACTACCCGCAATAGCAGATAGCCTCTTTAAAAGATAAAATATCTTTTTCAGCAACAATATTTTATCAACCATAGGTTATTTTGTCAATTGTTGGCGATGTCGTCGGGGGACAGATAATGACTGTAAAAACTAAAATTCCAAACTAACAAAATAGTAACTCTCGGAAGACTTTTGAGGAGTCACAGTTGCTATATTGTCTCAGTAGTTAATAGAATTTGGAGAAAATAAAAATGTTGATAAATTATTATGTAAACACAATAGCTCAAACAACAGGAGAGCATGAAGTCCATGCTGAAAATTGCAGATATTTACCAGATGTAACTAATAGGATTTATTTGGGAATGTTTAATTCTTCAAGAGAAGCCGTAGAAGAAGCTAAAAAATATTATCCAATAGTTGACGGTTGCTACTTTTGTTGCTATCCTGCTCATACAAGGTAAAAATCCTACGGAAAGAGGTTTGACCTCTTTCCGTTTTAAAAACATAAATTATGATTATCATAATTTTAGTGGATAAAATTTTAGAATAAGTATGTTATCCTTGTAATGTGAAGTTTTTACGGAGTAAAAATCTTACAACTACACAGTTCAACATATAAGCATGCCTTTGTATTGTTTATAGAAATGAATATTTTAACAAATTATCACTTGCGAAAACTATCTATATAACTGATTTTTGGCCTTTGTTTAGTTTTGTTAAAACCTTGAGATTAAGTATAGGTCGAGTTATCATGAAAATATAAAAGGTAAAAGCCCTTGCAGATAAAGGAAAATGCATGAAAGATAAAGTAATTAACATATACTGTGACGAAAGTTGCCATTTGGAACATGACCACCAAAGAGCTATGGTTTTTGGGTGTATTCGTTGCTCACAAGAAAAAGTTCGAGAACTTTCAGAACGAATTCGCAAGCTGAAACAAAAGCACTTTATTTATAAATTTGCAGAAATAAAATGGACAAAAGTTTCTAAATCAAAAGAAGATTTTTTCTTAGATTTATTAAATCTATTTTTAAATACTGAAGAGTTAAAATTCAGAGCAGTTATCTTTAAAAATAAAGACTTACATAGATTGGAACATTCCCGTTTTCCTAATCAAACATATCAAAAATGGTATTTTAAAATGTTCTATCTAACTCTTAACAAAGTGATTGAATCTAAGTATAAGTATTGCATCTATTTAGATAAACAAACAGCAGATAATAGACCTGAAATGTTGGAACTAGAGAAGCATCTATCCAATAGAGGTAAAATACTAAAAATTCAAAATGTCCTGTCGCATGAATCTGAAATGATTCAACTAACTGATTTCATTACAGGAATCGTTTCTTATGCTAATAGAGATGCTATAAAACTACCAACTGCAAATCAGACAAAAGTTAAGTTAGTTGAAATGTTTAGAGCAAGGACAAATTTATCTTTAATTTCAGCGACGCCACTATTAGCAGATAAAATCAATCTATTTACATGGGAGCCAGATTACTATGAAGCACGACATTAAATGGCTACCCAAAGTTATTAGATTAGAAGAATATCTTGATTCTACTGGTAAAATCGATTTTTTAAGATTTATCAATGAAAGAAAAGAAGATTTCTTAAATGATTTTTTTAATCCTTCTTCGCCAGTTATATTCAATGGTTGTCCTGTGTATATCGAAAAAGAAACAATACTGGATTGTGATAATTTGGTTAATAAAAATTGCTATAATGAAAAATTTTTTTCTTGTAAAAATTGTCCATTTAATAAGCAATTAGATATGATTAACCATATTTTTACAGTTGAACAAAATGAAAAAGAATTAAGGGAAAAAGGTGTTAAAATCAGGCTTAAAAAAGGAATTAATAGGAAATCAAAAGCAAAAAATAAAACTCCAAGAACTCCTGGTCATTTTTGTATACCAAGAACTCTTTTGTCAAGCTGGATAAAACCAATTATTATGAACGCAAACGATGCAAGCAACGTCAGAATAACATCTTCAAAAACAGAAAAAAATACCATTGTATTAGATTTGATACATCGTAAGTATAAAATTTGTTTGAAGGAAATCATAGCTAAAAATG
>CAYYWE010000115.1:0-2452 GCA_964475315.1 uncultured Eubacteriales bacterium | reverse complement strand
GTAATTTTTCACGGTCAAAATCAGAAGTAGTTTCTTCGATTTGATTACGAATTTGAGAAACTCTTGCTTGAATTTGATTTTTATCGCCGTTACCGTCAACTATAATAGTTCTTTCTTTTTCGACTTTGACTTGATGTGCACGGCCGAGCTGATCAATTGTAGTATCTTTAAGTTCTAGACCGAGTTCTTCTGAGATTACTTCTCCACCAGTTAAAATAGCTATATCTCTAAGCATTTCTTTGCGTCTGTCGCCAAAACCTGGTGCTTTTACGCCTATACATGTGAAAGTTCCACGAAGTTTGTTGACTATTAGTGTAGCTAGCGCGTCACCTTCTATGTCTTCAGCTATAATTACTAACTTTTTGCCAGACTTCACTACTTGTTCTAGTAATGGAAGTATTTCTTGAATACTTATTATTTTTTTATCCGTAATTAAAATATATGCATCGTCTATTATAGCTTCCATTTTGTCATTATCAGTGACCATATAAGGTGATACATAGCCTCTGTCAAACATCATGCCTTCAACTATTTCAGAGTAAGTTTCAGCAGTTTTGGATTCTTCTACTGTTATAACTCCGTCTGAACCAACTTTTTCCATTGCTTCAGAAATCAGACTTCCGATAAATTCATCAGCTGCAGAAATAGTCGCTACTCTTTTGATATCATGAGAACCGTTTATAGTTTTTGAGTTTTTGACTATAGTCTCTACAGCTTTTCCGACTGCTAAATTCATACCTTTTTTGAGAACCATAGGATTTGCGCCGGCTGCTACGTTTTTCATGCCTTCACGAATTAAAGTTTGAGCTAAAAGCGTAGCGGTAGTTGTACCATCTCCGGCCACGTCATTTGTTTTCGTCGCAACTTCTTTTACTAGTTGTGCCCCCATGTTTTCAAAAGCATCATCTAATTCTATTTCTTTTGCGATAGTAACTCCATCATTAGTAATCAACGGTGCCCCAAATTTTTTATCTAAAACTACGTTTCTGCCCTTTGGTCCTAAAGTAATTTTAACAGTGTCAGCAAGTTGATTAATTCCACTTAAAAGAGCTTTTCTTGCTTCTTCGCCATAAATAATTTCTTTTGCCATTATAAAATATAACAATCCCTTCGTTTGTATCAATAAAAAATTAAAAAAACACTTTATATTAATTAATTATAAACTATGATATTATAGCCAAAACTTCCGACTGTTCTACTATAGTATATTCTTCGCCGTCCAAATTAAAATCAGTACCAGCATTTTTCGGAATTAGAACCGCATCACCTTCGTTTACATACATTTTGACTTCTCTTCCGTTTACTACTCCACCAGGTCCTCTGGCAATGACAGTTGCAGTTACCGGTTGATCTTTAGAAGAACCCGCTAAAATTAGCCCTCCCACTGATTTTTGTTTTTGAACCTTGACTACTACTTTGTCCAAAATTGGTCTTATAGTTGCCATGTGAAATCCTCCTTAGGCTTTTTTATTTTTTAGCACTCTGCCCCATCGAGTGCTAATACTATTTTATTATCCAAATTCATAAAAATCAATAAAAATTTGAATTTTTTTAAATTTCGTATATTTATACATATTTTTTATAAAAATTAAAAATATTTTATTTAATTTGATATTTAGAATTTCTAAAACTTATATATTTTACATAAAATTATCTTGACTTTGTTTACAAAAATAATTATTATATCCAGCGAGCTTGAAAAATTATATAAATTATAAAAATAACAATAAGCTCAACTTTTAATTTTTTTATTTGAATTTGTTTTTATTTAATTTTTAATAATTATATCATAAAATACTTATAGAAAGGGATTGATTTTATGGCAGAAAAAACTATTGAACAGCAATGTGATGATTTTTTAAAAAAACATAATATTCTTCCAAAAGATAAATCATTAAAAAATTTAGATTCAGATATAAAGAAAAATTTAACAACTCATTGTGGAAAAATAATTATATCATGTGAGAATTTAGATGAAAAATTAGAAGGTATTTGTAAAAAATTGGAACCGTTTCTTGATATACAAGAAAAACTGAAGAAAAAACAAAGTAAAGATCTTGCAGTTATAAATACTGTTGAACTGCTTAATAAAACTATCAAAGAAGTAAAAGAACCATTATATAGATTAGATGATGTTTTGGAAGAAGAAACTTCTAAACTCCAGCGTGATATAACAAGTTATGTAACAAATGGCAAACTTCCTTTAATATCCAAATATTCAGCTCATAATGAAGCGGGCAGTTTTAGTTCTTCCTGTAAGAGTGACAAAACAGCGTTGGATTTTGCTGTACAATCTCTTACACCACAATACTTACGAACGCTTGTTAAACTTGATAAGGCGTATGAATAATTACTTATTTTATATATCCGTCAGACTTAAAATTTTAAGTCTGACGCTTTTTGTATGTAGAAAACCACGCGATAGTCGCGTGGTTCAGTGATAGCTTAAGCG
>CAYYWE010000114.1:0-2475 GCA_964475315.1 uncultured Eubacteriales bacterium | reverse complement strand
GATCAAACGTCTTTCCAAAAGTGGCCAATACAAAGCAAAAAAGAAGGAACACCAAGAATCGTCTGTTCGTGCTAAGGTGGAACATGTCTTTTCTGTTGTTAAGAATCTTTTCAATTATCGTAAAACTCGATACCGAGGCAAGCGAAAGCAGACAGCTAAATTGAATATGTTGTTTGCTCTAGTAAACCTCTATTTTGCTGATAAGCATTTTGGCTTATCAGTCTGACTTAGTTTCGCTTTAAACAAGTAAGTCTTGCCCTAAAACAAAAAGAGGAATGATAGACTACGTTCCTATCAAAAAAGAAGACGCTCCTAAATTGCTATTCGACCAAAAAGGGACAAAACTTTTTATAAATACTTTAATTTCTGAAAGTCAAAAATAAATTTTAGTGTATTTTAGGAATTGAAATTTCTCCCGAGATATTATATAAGTAAAACATATAGTGAAAGTTCGGGAGGAATGATTTTTGGATTTTAATAAAAAGTGTATTGAAATTCGGAAAGACATATTGTTTGAAATAGGTACGTTGGGTGTCGGGCATATAGGCGGAAGTTTTTCGATAGTCGAATTGCTAGTAATTTTGTATTATAAACATATGAATGTTAATTCTAATGAGCCGGATATGCAAGGACGAGACAGGTTAATAGTTTCGAAAGGGCATAGTGGGCCAGCTGTATATGCGGTTTTATGCGATAAGGGATATTTTCCAAAGAGTTGGTTGAGCACTTTAAATCAAGCGGGTACTAACTTACCTAGTCATTGTGATATGCACAAGACTCCAGGAATAGACATGACTACAGGATCTCTGGGGCAGGGTTTTTCGTGCGCTGTGGGTGTAGCAAAAGCTTCAAAGTTGAGACAAGATAGTGCATATATATATAGCATTATTGGCGATGGTGAGTCGCAAGAAGGACAAATTTGGGAAGCTGCTATGTTTGCAGCTCATTATAAATTAAATAATCTAATAGTATTTTTAGATAATAATAAAATTCAGTTAGATAATTATACAGAAAAAATTTGTTCGATAGAACCAATAGACCAAAAATTCGAGGCTTTTAATTGGAATGTAATTAGGGTTGAAAATGGGAATAACTGTGACGAAATAGATCAAGCTATCACTAAAATCAAAAAAATTGATAACAATTTGCCCAATATAATTATTTTGGATACTATTAAAGGATACGGTTTAAGTTTTGTACAAAACGCACAAGTTAATAATCACAGTATGAATATTAGTAATAGTATGTTAAATTCAGGTTTAGAAGAATTAGATAAAAATTTTAAAAAATCAAAGGAGTTTTAAACAAGATGGAAATGCGTAAAGTCTTGAGTTCTGAACTTGAAAAATATATGTTACAGAACCCAAATATAGTGGTCTTAAACTCTGATCTTGCGAAACCTAATGGATTTCAAGATTTAAGTGTAAAATACCCAGACAGAGTAATTAATGTTGGGATCGCAGAACAAAATATGGCTTGTATCGCTGCCGGAATGAGTTCATACGGTTTTGTTCCGTTTATATGCTCTTTTACGCCGTTTGTTACCAGACGTATTTGTGATCAAATTGCAATTTCTATATGTTATGCTAAACAAAATGTAAAAATAATTGGCACAGATCCCGGTATTACGGCTGAGTTTAACGGCGGTACCCATATGAGCGTTGAAGATATAGGTGTCTTAAGAAGTATTCCAAATATGGTTATTTTCGAACCAATTGATAATAATCAATTAGTATCAGCATTGCCTGAAATTTTAGATTATAATGGCCCTGTATACATGAGATTGTTACGTAAAGAAGCCCATGATATTATTAAAAATAACAACAATTTCAGTTTGTTTAAATCTCAGGTTATAAAATCCGGCGTAGACGTGACTATTTTTTGTTCTGGAATTATGACTGAAGAGGCTATTAAAGCTGGCGAATTTCTCGAATTTCAGAACATAAATCCAGAAATTATTAATATTCATACTATAAAACCTATAGATAGAGATACTATTATAAGCTCAGCTAAAAAAACAGGAGCGGTAGTCACAGCAGAAAATCACAATACTATAGGCGGTTTGTACTCAGCGGTTTGTGAAGTTTTGTGCGACGAATACCCAGTTCCTGTTAAATCTGTAGGTATGCAAGATAAATTTGGTCAAGTTGGAAAAATTCCGTACTTAAAATCTGTGTACAATATGCAAGCTCAAGATATTATTAATGCTGTCCACGAAAGTATAAAATTAAGGCAAAACCGCAGAGATGGCAATAGACAAAAAATGGAAGAAATGGTATAATAAAAATATGATGAAACAATTAACACTAGGCGAGCTTAGAGATGAGCTAGCACAAGCAAAAACAAAGAAAAAAGGATTTTTGAATCGAATAGATCGAATTGTTCCGTGGGAAGAGTGGGTGGAAATAATCAGACCACATTACATTCCACCCCTTTATATGCTTTTAAGAAAATTTAAGAGCTTATCGCCAATCT
>CAYYWE010000113.1:1715-2522 GCA_964475315.1 uncultured Eubacteriales bacterium | reverse complement strand
ATATAATCATTTGATAATATTGAATTTACTTTTAGACCAATAGAAGCTTTTGCACTCAAAAATGCAGGAATAAATCCGAGCTTTTCTTTGACTTTGCTTATATTGAGAGTTTTTCCCTGTGCAATTTCAACACCGGTTATTGCTAAATTTGTCTGATAAAGTTTTTCAAGATGTCCTAGACGTTTGTCTTCAGGCATTTGATTGAATAAATCTAATCGTAAATGCGGATAACCAGCCAAAACTTCATCAGAACCTTCTCCTGTCAATGCGACTTTGAAACCTTCCTTGCGGATATGTTTGTTTAGCAAATGTTTACAACTTAAATGTCCGTTAACTGCCAAACCCTCACTATAAAACACAGCATTTTCCAAATTGTTAAAAATATCTTCTTGAGTAACATTAATTTTGTGCAAAATACTATTTGTTAGCTGCGCTGTTTCTTCTGCCAGATGTGTTTCATCATAATTTTCACATCCATCAAAAGTAATAGTAAAACAATGAAGCTTTTTTTTTGCATATTTTTGAGCAAGACCAACAATAGAGCTTGAATCTAATCCACCGCTTAAATGAAAACAAACTGGCACATCGCTAACCAATCTTAATCTTATAGCTTCATCCAATAAATTGTAAAATTCTTCTATGTATTCTTGTTCAGATTTTTTCCATTTCGTATTTTTTTCTTCAGGATAATCCAAATCCCAGTATTTTTTAATTTCAAAAGAGCCAGATTTAGAAATTAAAAAGTGTCCAGGTTGTAGTTGCCAAATATTTTTAAATAAAGTTCGATTAGTTGGCTGATAATGCATA
>CAYYWE010000113.1:0-1705 GCA_964475315.1 uncultured Eubacteriales bacterium | reverse complement strand
ATATTTGCTGCGTGCATTAAACTATATTCATCCCATTCAGGATTAATTCCCAATTCAAACAATGCTTTTGCTTCAGAAGCTATTAATAATCGCTTTTCATCATTATAAAAACACAGAGGTTTTATTCCAAATCGATCTCTTGCCGCAAAAAGTAAATCCTTGTTTTCATCATACAAAACAAATGCAAATTCTCCGCGTAAATGCTCAAATAAATTTAAACCGTACTCTAAATATAAAAATAACAAGATTTCACTGTCAGAATTAGTTTGAAAAACATATCCTTTCTTTTTTAAATCTTGTCTAATTTTTAGGTAGTCATAAAATTCACCATTAACCGCTATAGCAATACCTTGCTTTTTATTAACAATTGGTTGAGAACCAGATTGTATATCAATAATACTCAATCTAGTATGCCCTAACATAATATTTTTTGCTTTATTCACATATATGCCTGAACCGTCAGGTCCCCTATGCGAAATTTTTTTTAATGCTTCACGCACTTTAATAATATTTATTTCATTATTTTGGTTATATTCAGCTATAATTCCACACATATTAATTCCTATGGTTTTAAATAAAGTTTTTTAGTATTACAATTTTGTGCATTTAAAAATGCTTTTTCATAATCTTCAAGACAATATGTTTCTCCAATTAAATCATCTATATTTAATTGTTGTGAATTAAGGAGCTGAATAGCTTCTTTAAAGTCTCCATAATTTACTGCCTGTAAAGTAATATCTTTTCTTACAAGAGTATTTACAACTATTTCTACAGGGTTATAAGCTCTGGATTTTAAAACTATAATACCGCTTGGTTTAATTGCTCTAATTATTTTTTCCATATCATTAGTTGTTGTAACAGTTTCTATAATGTAGTCAAAATCATTTTCAACAAGATTTTCTTCTGGAGTTGCAATATAGCAATTTTCGTATCCATATAACTTTAAAATTTTAAGTGTTAACTCCGAAATTCTATTCTTGCCATATATACAACCTTTTCCTAACTTAGAAAAATTTGCCTTTAGTACAGCTAAAGATGCAGCAACTGGTTCTATATAAGCTGAATAAGAAGGAGACAATTCCTCCGGTAATTTATATACTATATCAGACGGAACCTTGATAAATTCACAAAACGCACCATCAACATCAACTCCACACATTAAATCTTTATTTTTACCAAATCTTGTCGGATCAATAGTTACTTTATCCCCAACAGACAAATCTTTTGTACTATAATCAAGTTCAACAACTCTCCCATAAAATTCATGTCCCAAAATAACAGTTTCGGCAGCTGGAATTCTATTGTATGCAACGTTCAAATCTGTTCTGCAAATAGCCGCTAATTCAATTTTAATCAAAACATTATTAATATGGTCAATTTTAGGGATTTCTATTTCCTTTAAAGCAAGATTGCCTTTTGATTTAATTATTGCTTTCAATTTCAATTCTCCTATTATTATAAATATAAAATTTCTAATAAAAAAAATTGCTAGTGATAAAATATTAAAAATAAAAAGAATCAGCTTTAAGTCTTTTAATAGCCTCTTTTAATTCTTCATCACTACAAGTATACGATAACCTGAAATATCCATTACCATATTTACCAAAAGCACATCCTGGAACTAAAACAATACCGGACGTTTTTAAAACATCTTCACAGAAATCAATAGATGATTTATATCTTGGAGGGATAGGAAGCCATAAAT
>CAYYWE010000112.1:0-2537 GCA_964475315.1 uncultured Eubacteriales bacterium | reverse complement strand
GATCTTTACTTCTCAGAAGCGTGACTACTTGTTTGAACAGGGCTTCCTGTATCCCGGCATTAGTAAGTAAGTTCCTGAACCGACCGATTGTATCTCCGTCAGGTACTTCATTTTTTGTCTATTGTTATTTGTTCGGTCTTACCTTAAAATATTTTTGTGTTGCGTGTTTGGGATAATAGTGATATAATTATGAATATTTAAGTTCGAGAGGTGGTTTTTTATATGATGTGTGTTGCTATTGATGGCCCAGCTGGTAGCGGGAAAAGCACCGTTTCTAAAATGTTAGCACGGAAGTTAAGTTTTAAGAATTTTATAAATTTAGATACTGGGGCTTTGTATAGAGCTATAGCATTTTATTTTTTAGAGAATAATTTAAATATAAACAAAATTGGTAATTTAGAACTAAAAAATATATTAAATAATATAGAAATTAAAATAAAAAATAGTAATTTTGAACAAGAAATATTTTTAAATAATATTAATATTACACATAAAATAAGAACTGAAGAGATTTCTAAGATGTCTAGTGAGGTTGCTGGAAACTTGATTGTTAGGGAGTATTTGTTAGATTTACAGAGGAATTTCGCGAAAAACAATAATGTTATTATGGACGGACGAGATATAGGTACAGTAATTGCACCGAATGCTAATGTAAAGATATTTTTGACAGCTTCTATTGAAAAGCGCGCTAAAAGAAGGTATCTAGATTTAACTAAAAATAATAAAAATATAAATTATGAGTCGGTTTTAGAAGATTTAAAAACACGTGATAAAAATGATATATCTAGAAGAGTGAGCCCATTGAAAATATCACATGATTATGTAATTATAGATAATTCAGATTATGATTTAGAAAAAACAGCAAATGTGATTTTTGATATAATTATGGAGCGTGTAAATATTTGAAATTTAATAAAAGATTTTATAAATTTTGTGTTTGTATACTAAGATTTTTTTTAAAAATATTTTTCCCATATGAAATAACAGGTCAGGAAAATATTGAAAATTTAAAAAACACGAATTCTGGATGTATAATTTGTTCAAATCATATTTCTATGTTGGATCCAATATTTTTAATGGTTTCTTGTGATTATTACGGTGTTTATATTTTTTTTATGGCGAAAGCAGAGTTGTTTAAAAACAAATTTTTTGGATATATACTGAGCTTGTTAGGAGTTTTCCCAGTAAACAGAGGCAAGGGTGATACGAGTGCTATAGAAAACGCTATAAATATAATAAAATCCAAAGAAAATCTTGGCATATTTATAGAAGGAACAAGATCTAAGACAGGTGATTTTTTAAGACCTAAATCAGGAATTTCCGTAATTTCTGGTCAAACAAAAGCAGATATTTTGCCAGTCTGTATCACAGGTAGCTCTAAAAATCATAAAATTAAAATTTTCAAAAAAACTTATATTAATTACGGTAAAATCATAAAATATGATAGTATTAATAGTAATTTAGAACACAAAAATATTCGTAATTTTACAAACAAAGTTATGGATAATATTAAAAATTTAAGAGAAGTGAAATAGTTTGAAAATTATAGTTTCAGAATATTCTGGTTTTTGTTCAGGGGCGAAACGTGCAGTAGAAACTGTGAACAATTTACTAAAACAAAGAAAGAAAATAGTAACTTTAGGTGAAGTTATACACAATACACAAGTAGTGGAAAATTTAAAATTACGTGGTGCCAAAGTAATATATTCTGTTTCTGAAATAGAAAATATAAAAAAAAAGTTTGAGTATTTATTTGAGGACATCACCGTAGTAATTAGAGCTCACGGAATTACTAAAAATTCTCTATCAGAATTAATTTCCGAAAATATAAATTATGTCGATTCTACGTGTCCATTTGTGAAAAAAATACATAATATTGTAGAACAAGAAAGTATTAATAAAGACTTTTTATTGGTCTCCGGTACCAAAATGCACCCAGAAATAGAAGGAATTTGTAGCAGATTTTTAGGAAAACATTTTGTTTTTAAAAATCTAGAAGAATTTCAAAAAATTTACGAGTACAATAAAGAATTATTTAATAGTAAATCAGGATTTTTAGTGTCACAGACTACCTTTCTTACACAAGAATTCAAAAGAATATCAGAATTTATTAAACAAAATTTTAATAATATTAAAATATATAATACTATTTGTAAAGTAACAGATTTAAGACAATCTAGTACTGAGAGAATAGCTAAACTTTCAGATCTTATGATAGTAATCGGCAATCATCAAAGTTCTAACACTCTAAAGCTAGTCGATATTTGCAATAAATATACTAATACTATTTTAATAGAAGCCTGGTCAGAACTAGAAAAAATTAGTGATTTTACCAGATTCGATGTTATCGGCCTCACAGCAAGCGCGTCAACCCCACTTGAAGAGATACAAAAAGCTCAAACTTATTTGGAAAGTATTTCTAAAAATTGATTTATAATTTGAGGCAAAATCACACAAGGTAATAGACAAAAAATAGACCTCCTACGCAATCGAGACAAAAGTTTATAATTACACATAGCAGCGATTAAATTGAACCT
>CAYYWE010000111.1:0-2661 GCA_964475315.1 uncultured Eubacteriales bacterium | reverse complement strand
TGGCATGAGTTTAAAACAGGATAATATAAATAATTTCTGTAATAGTATACTAAAAAAATTAGAAAATATAGATATTAATTTTGATAAATTAAACATAGACTTAGAATTAAAAATTAGTGATATTAATATTAATTTACTAGATGAGATTAGTTTACTAGAGCCATTTGGTAATGGCAATTCAGAGCCTATATTTATCATAAAAAAATTAATTTTAAGTAAAATTATGATTATTGGTAATGGAAATCATCTAAGATTATTATTTTTTGACGGTAAAAATTACATAGATGTTTTGTATTTTAATAAAAAAATTAATGATTTTTTGTATAATATTGGCGAAGTTTTAGATATTGTCGTAAGTTTAGGTAAAAATATGTACAAAAATAATGTTTCAGTGTCCGTTTATTGTGTCGATATGAAAATCTCAGGTATAAGTACAAAAAAAGTTTTAAAACATAAAAAAATTTATGAAAAATTTATAAGAAATGAGTATTTAAGTTCAGAAGAAGTTAAATTATTAACACCTGAATATAGTGATTTTGTTAAAATATATAAGTATTTTGGTTCAAAAAATATTAACAAAAATAATAGAAATAGACTTGACATTGTTAGTTTCAGAGTGTATAAATCTGTTGATTTTTGTGGAAAAATATGTATTATACTCGATGTTTTAGTGGAATTCGGACTTGCTGACTTAAATTGGCATAAAAACGATGAATTTGAAATTACTTTAAAAACTTTCCAGAAAAAGGTAGAATTATCTGAGTCTAAAATTTTGAAGAAACTTGTTATTTAAAATTTTGTTAAATTATTTTTGGAGGATATTTGAGTTTTATGATTCAAGGACTTAATTATCGTAGTTATTCGGAATTGTTAAATTTAGCCAGTGATAGTATTAAAAAATTTGAAAGAAATTATAATTTAAATATAATAGAAGAAGCTTACGAGCTAGCTAGGTATGCTCATAGAAAACAAAAACGTATTTCTGGTGTGCCATATATTTTTCACCCGGTTTCAGTGGCGTATATATTAGTAGAATTGGGAATGGACAACGAAACTGTAGTCGCGGCAATTCTGCATGATGTTTTAGAAGACACAGACATAACAAAAGAAAAAATTAAATTGTTATTCGGGCAAGAAGTTTGTGATTTAGTAGACGGTGTCACAAAGTTAAGATTCAACAGTTCTAAAACGCAGGAAGAACAACAAGCTGAAAATATTAAAAAAATATTATTTGCAATGTCGAATGATATTAGAGTTATTATGATAAAACTCGCTGACAGGTTACAAAATATGCGAACCATTGATTGCATGCCTGCTCAAAAGAGACGTAACAAAGCTTTACAAAATATGGAGATTTTTGCTCCGATTGCTCATAAATTAGGTATTAGAACTATTAAAGACGAGCTTGAGGATATTTCTGTAAAATGCCTAGATCCTATTGCTTGTGACGAAATTGAAAATTCTCTAGCACTTTCTAAACAAGATCGAGACAAATTTATAGACTTAATAAAAACGAGAATTAAAGAGAAAATTGGTTATAAATTTCCGGAAGCTCACATAGAAGGCCGCGTAAAAAGTTTAAATGAAATATACAAAAAAATGTTTATTAAAAACAAAAATTTGGACCAAATATATGATGTTTATGCTATTAGAATAATAGTAAACGAGATTAGTGAGTGTTATAATATTTTTGGTTTGATTCATGACGTATTTCAGCCAATTCCTAATAAATTTAAAGATTATATTGCTACTCCGAAGTCAAACATGTACCAATCTTTACACACTACGGTGCTAAGTTCTGAGGGAATCCCGTTTGAAGTGCAAATTAGGACTTGGAGTATGCACGAGACGGCGGAGTATGGTATTGCCGCACATTGGAAATATAAACACGGTCGCTGGAACGAAATCAGTAAGTCTTCTTATGACTGGATTAATCAAGTATTAGACAACTATCAAAACATTGGTGACGTAACTGAGGTTGTAAGTACTATAAAATCTGATTTAGCACCGAAAGAAATTTTTGTTTTAACTCCTAAAGGTCGAGTTATAAACTTGCCTATAAATTCGACGGTTATAGATTTTGCGTACGCTGTTCATACTGAATTAGGCAACAAAATGATTGGTGCAAAAGTTAACAAAAAAATTGTTCCAATTAATCATACTGTAAAAACTGGCGAAATAGTTGAAATTATAAGCACAAAAAATCCCAATAAAGGCCCCAGCAGGGATTGGCTGAATATAGCTAAGACCGGTGAAGCACGCAGTAAAATTAAGCAATGGCTCAAAAAAGAATGTCGTGAAGAAAATATTCGAGAAGGTAAAAATAAGTTCGAAGCGGAGTTAATAAAATATAATATTTCTGTTCCAAAAGATAAATTTAATAAATTTTTAGAGCCGATTTTACGTAAAAAAAAATATTTAACTCCAGATGACTTTTTTGCAGAAGTAGGATTTTCTGGGATACAGTTGTCAAAAATCATGCCAAAATTATACAAAGAATATATTATATTAAATAATAACTCAAATTTAAATAATAACATAATAAATAAAAATAAAATTTGTAATAAAACAAAATATGATGGCGTAATTGTAGAAGGCATGAAAGATTGTTCAATAAAATTTGCAAAATGCTGTAATCCGTTGCCCCATGATGATATAATT
>CAYYWE010000110.1:0-2709 GCA_964475315.1 uncultured Eubacteriales bacterium | reverse complement strand
GGGCCGAACATGGCTGGAAAGTCTACTTATATGCGACAAACTGCTCTTATAGTTTTGTTGGCACAAATAGGTAGTTTTGTACCAGCTTCAAGTGCAACTATAGGCATTGTAGATCATGTATTTACTCGTATAGGAGCTTCTGACGATCTAGCTTCTGGACAATCTACTTTTATGGTTGAAATGAATGAGGTGGCAGATATTATAAAAAATTCAACCCAAAAAAGTTTATTAATACTAGACGAAATTGGTCGCGGTACTTCAACTTTTGATGGTATGAGCATAGCTCGAGCTGTACTAGAATTTGTGGCCGACAAGAACAAACTTGGCGCTAAAACTCTATTTGCTACACATTATCACGAGCTTACTTCTATAACTCAAGAATTTAATAATATCAAAAATTATAATATAGCTGTCAAAAAAGACCGTGACAATATAACTTTTTTAAGAACTATAGTACCAGGCGCTACTGACGATAGCTATGGTATAGAAGTAGCAAAGCTTGCAGGTTTACCAGAACACATAATTTCTCGCGCAAAAGAAGTATTATATAATCTTGAAAATGATTTATATAAAAATTTAAACATTAATCAAAGCCAAGTTAATTCACAAGATAATCAAAATTCAACTCAAATTTTAGGTGAGAAAATTATTCAAGAACTTAAACAAATAGATTTGAACACACTAATGCCTATAGAGTCTATGAATATTTTACATAAATTAGTAGGTCTAATTAAAGTATAATTTTTTACTTTAACATAAATACATATCTTGACAGTCAATCTTTTTTGTTTATAATTTTTAAATATAAATTTTTTTTTAAAAATTATATATAAAATACACAGAAAGGTTGATAAGATATGTTCGCTCATTTGAAACGCCGTGCTAAACATAAAATTTATATAAACAATATAAAAGATAAAAATTCTGCTTTCGAAGCGATAAGAAATTATGGAATTAAACTTGATGAAGCTATTAATACGTTACGAATATCAGAAAGTTGCACAGAATTATCCGAAGAAACTAAAAATAAAATATTTGAATTGTTCAAAATGGGGGGGGAGTGTGACCTGCGTATATTGGCAAAAGCTTTGCCGATTATAAAAAATAAAGGTAATTTTGCTAAATATGATTTTGGCAATGCTAGTTTCGATGGTATCTATAAAAATTTAGGTTCTATGTTTAGAACAAAAAATAGAGATGATAAAAGAATAATATATAAACTTGGTACCATATTTTCAGCAATAAAAAACAGTTACAAGAACACTATAAAAGAGAAATCTAAAATTGTAGTAACATGTAACGATATGAATAGTGCGCTAAAAAATAAAACACTAACAGATAATAATGCAGCTTTGTCTGCATACGTATTTGGGTTGGCTGGCGAGAAGTTTTATGATAAGATCCATCCGGTTTATCAAAAAATTGAGGAAAAAGATAATGAAAGTAAAAATCAATCTACTGTTGAAAATAAGACTGAAAAAAGAAAAACTGTTTCTAAGCCTAAAACTCCAGAACCTAAAAAAGTAGAAATAGAAAAGCCTACAAACGAAAGAAAAACTAGAAAAGAGGAAAACGAACAAAGAAAAAAAGCTATTTATGATTTTATTGGGGAAAAAACAGAACAATTAAAAACAAATTCAGACGAGTCAGAATGTTACAATAAATTTAATGAAATAATAAAAGTATTGTTAAATAAAGATACATATCGTTTTGCTACCAAAAAATCAGCAGAAAATTATAACAAAGAAAATATTATGCCGGTTATAACAGAAAAGATGAAAGTTATATCAAAAAAATTAACCAGCCTAAAAGAACTTGATAAATATTACACGCAAGACAAACAGGATGATTATAATAATGAAACAGTTAAGAAAAGTTATGCGGCATACATTGATATGTTTTTACAAGAATTAAACAGTTTAAAAAACGAAAATGATATTGATAAGTTATACACATCACTTTGCGGTACAGAAAGTATGTTAATACGTTTTGTTGATGGTAACGAATTGACAGATGATGCAACACTTGGAAAACATACCATCCTTTTTGTAATACGTATGTTAAAAAATCAAATCAAAAATTTGAAAAAATATAATATTTTTCCAGGTTTAAAATTGGAAAAAAATTAAGTTAATAAATTAAAACCGGTGGTTATATTATGTTAAATTTAGAATTAAAAGAGGAATTTATAAATATTTACAAAAATAATATTAAGCGAGAAGGGTCTATAAAATTACTAGACTGGCTTGAAAGTACGGATTTTTTTACTGCGCCAGCTAGTACAAAATTTCATTGTGCATGCGAAAGTGGGTTATTAATTCACAGTCTAAATGTATATAAAGTACTAAAAAATAGATATTTTGACAAAAATGAAGATAGTTTAGAAAGTTTTACTTTATGTTCGCTGTTACATGATATTTGTAAAATACAGTTTTATAAAGTTTCAAAGAGAAATGTAAAAAACGAAGTGACCGGAGAATGGGAAAAAGTACCGTTTTATCAGGTTGAAGACATGTTTCCGTATGGCCATGGTGAAAAATCCGTATTTTTGATAGAGAGATTCATGAAATTAAAAACCCAAGAAGCTATGGCAATCAGGTGGCACATGGGCGGTTTTGATGAAACGGCGCGTGCTGGAGGGTTTTCTATAAGTTTGGCTTTTGACAAATTTCCATTGAGCGTGAAATTACATATTGCAGATTTAGAAGC
>CAYYWE010000109.1:0-2750 GCA_964475315.1 uncultured Eubacteriales bacterium | reverse complement strand
TAATTTTTGTATTATGATAAGAGTACACTAAGGATTTTTTAATAAAGGGGAAGTTTTAATGTCAGCTACTTTGATGCCGTTGGGTGTTTTTATTTTTTCTTTTTGTACTTTGCTCGCTTCAACCAGGGGGCTGTGCAAGGATTTTGCAGAATTCAAAAAGGATACTATTGGGCTTTATAATTCTGTTTGTGATTACAGTTCTTGTATTTCAGAATCTGAAACGGAGTCCAGGAGTAATGTAGGTACTCTGAATGCGGAGGATAATAAATAGTGGAATTGTTAAATGATAATGAGTTGATTTTAGTTTCTGGTGGAAAAACTAAGAGTGAATGTAAAGATGATTTGATGAAAGCTACAAAAAAAATTGCTTGGGATGTAGTTGGATTTGTGTTGGATGGAGTAAAGTTTTATGGTGGGGTGATAATGGTGTGGAACGCTCTCGTTAGTGCCATTGGTTATGGTTGTCAAGAAGATTCTGAGGGTGCGTCGGGTCCGAATGATTACAGACTTCCAAATCCTTTTATGGCTGCTGTGAAAAAAATTACGGAACTAAAATAAACGTTTTTACATATTGTTAGTGGCAAAGTGGATTTATGTTCTGCTTTGTCATGTTTTTTGTAAAATTAAATTACAATAGTTTTGTTATAATTTTTTAATTAGTGTTTCTAAAAAGTCGTTATTGACAAAACAAAATTGTTATGGCATAATTAATACAAAGTGAATAATGTGGAGGATTTATGAAAAATATTATTAAAAAAATTGGTAAATTTGGTGCGATAGGTATGATTTTATCTAGTATGTTTATTAATGTAAATGCTGTAAAGATTGTCTTGGATCCGGGTCATGGCGGTGACGTAAAAGGATGTTTTCGCACTTATGATGAGCAAGAAATTTTAGAAAAAGATTTAAATTACAAAATAGCATGTACAATACAAAAAAAATTAGAGAACTATACAGATAGAAATGGTAATATTACTGAAGTGTATTTGACGCGTGATAATACTGGCGACACACCAAATCTGGCAGAGAGAGTAGAATTGGGTGTTGGAAATAATGCGGACGCTGTAATTTCTTTGCATGTTAATGCTTCCAGTGATGAGACGGTAAATGGTATGTTAGTGCTAGTCACATCTTCGAACTTTAATGGTTTGTACGATGTTGAAGAAAAATTAGCAAAATGTTTTGTAGAAGAGTTAAGTGAACTAGGCTTGAAAGTTCCAGATACAAGTGAGAGTGTAGGCCCCGAGATATCTGATTATGTTACAGTAGAACACGGTTTAGTTAGAAGAAATTCTGACGGTGGAGAGGTCTACGAAAACGGTGACGTTACTGATTGGTATGGAATAGTTAGACATGGCGTTTTGAATAAAATTCCTTCAATAATTGTTGAGCACGGATATTTGAGCAACGAAAATGATTACAGAAATTTTTTGTCAAGTGACGAGCAACTAGAAAAATTAGCTGAGGCAGATACAAAAGCTATAGTTGAATACTTTGATTTAGTAGAAAGCGATAAATAGCTAGAAAAATTAACTGAGACAGATGATAATAAAGCTAAAGACGTAGTTTTAAGAATTTAATCTAATAGAATAAATATACAGTTTAGTATATTTAGTGTAGTTGTAAACTCTTTGAAATAGTTATAAAATTTGTAATGTAATTTATTTCATGGAGGTCAATTTTATAATTAAAAATATGAAAATAAATTTTACTAAAATGCATGGATGTGGCAATGATTATGTTTACATAAATAATTTTGAAAATATTATTAATAACCCGTCTGAGTTGAGTGTGAAGCTCTCTGATAGGAGATGTAGCATCGGCGGGGACGGTGTTGTTTTAATTGAGAAGTCTGATGTTGCTGACGCTAAAATGAGAATTTTTAATAAAGACGGCAGCGAAGGCAAAATGTGCGGAAATGGTATAAGATGTGTTGCAAAATATCTATATGATAACAGAATTTGTGATAATTTAAATAGTATTAGAATAGAAACTTTAAGTGGAGTTAAAAAACTAGAAATTCTAGAAAACAGAGATAATTATAGTATTGTTAAAGTTAACATGGGAAAAGCAAGTTTGAACCCTAAGGATATACCTGTTTTGATACAAAAAGATAAAATTATTAATGAGTTATTAATAATAGATGACAAAAAATATTACATAAATTGTGTGTCTGTCGGTAATCCGCATTGTGTTATATTTGTGGATGAAGTTTATTTAGTGAACGTTAGGGAAATTGGTCAGAAGTTAGCTGTTCATAGTATGTTCCCAGAAGGTATAAATGTAGAATTTGTGAGTATTATAGACAAAAATAATATTTCTATGAGGGTTTGGGAGCGCGGAAGTGGTGAGACTTTAGCTTGTGGCAGCGGTGCTTGTGCGAGTGTAGTGGCTTGTGTAGAAAATAGTTTTTGTGAAAAAAATACGGATATTACAGTACATTTGAGAGGCGGAAAGTTAAATATAAATTACGATAGCAGTGATTTTATATTTATGACAGGGAATGCAATAAAAGTTTTTGAAGGGGTTATAGAAATTTAATATGATTAAATATATTTTTGTCACAGGTGGAGTAGTTTCAGGTTTAGGTAAAGGTATAACGGCGGCGTCTTTGGGTAGATTGTTGAAATCTAGAGGTTTTAAAGTCACAGCGCAAAAATTGGATCCGTATATTAATGTGGATCCAGGTACTATGAGTCCGTACCAGCATGGCGAGGTTTATGTTACTGAAGATGGAGCGGAGACTGATC
>CAYYWE010000108.1:0-2886 GCA_964475315.1 uncultured Eubacteriales bacterium | reverse complement strand
GACTTTCTACACCACATAATTTAACAGGTTCTAAATTTGAAACTAATATAATTTTCTTGTTAATTAAATCTTCCGGGTTGTAATACTGCGATATGCCAGATGCTACTGTTCTAGTTTTATTACCATCATATATTAATAATTTTAATAACTTTTTAGATTTTTTAACTTTTTCGCATTCAATAATTTTTCCGACTATTAACTCTGTTTCAAAAAACTTTTCTATATTTATTAAATTGGTGATATTGTTATTATCTTGTGTCAAAACAATTTTGTTTAATTCTTCAATTTCTTGGTTCACATCTATGCGAGGAAATAATATATTTAACTTATTAATTTTAATATTTTTACTTAAAACACCCCATTTTTTTATTTTATCCCAAGTACAAATATTACTGTCAATTCCTATTTGCTCCTGAATTAATCTGGAAGTTTCTGGCATGAACGGCGAAATCAGTACTGAAATTATCCTCAAAGCTTCGCATAAATTATACAACACGCACGCTAATCTTTCTTGTCTATTATTTTTAAACAAGTTCCATGGCATATTTAAATCTATATATTTATTACATTTTGATATTATTAACCAGATATCAGAAAGCGCTACTGAAAACTTAAATTTATCCATTTTAGATTCGTATTCTCTTACAGAATTCAAACTTAAATTAATTAATTCTTGGTCACAGTCTACAAATTCATGTGTTTCTATAATATTATTATTAAAATATTTTTCTATCATACTAGTTGTTCTAGAGACTAGATTCCCAAGATCATTAGCAAGATCAAAATTTATTCTATTTATGAGAGCTTCATTCGTGAACAACCCGTCTTCACCGAAAGAGAATTCCCTCATAAGAAAATATCTAACTGCATCAGTTCCGTATCTCGAACATAGAAATTCCGGATCCACTACATTTCCTTTGGATTTTGACATTTTGCTACCGTCTCCAAACAAAATCCAACCATGGCCAAAAATTTGTTTTGGTAACTCTAAATCAAGCGCCATTAAAATAGCCGGCCAAATCACAGCGTGAAATCTAACTATTTCTTTTCCAACAAAATGTACATCTGCTGGCCAATATTTCTCAAAATTTTGTGAATTTTCGCTTAAATATCCCTGAGAATTAATATAATTCGTTAAAGCATCTAACCACACGTATACTATATGTTTTTGGTCTAAATCTACTGGTATTCCCCAATTAAAACTTGTACGAGTTACACATAAATCTTCTAACCCAGATTCAATAAATTGTATCATTTCGTTTCTACGGCCCTCAGGTTGCAAAAAATCTGGGTTATCTTTGTAAAACTTTAACAATTTTTCGCTATAATTTGAAAGTTTGAAAAAATAAGCTTCTTCTTCTGTCCATTTCACTTCGCGACCACAATCAGGGCACAAATTATTATTTTCTTTAATCTGCTTTTCAGTAAAAAAAGCCTCGCAGGGGATACAGTACCAACCTTTATATTTACCTTTATAAATCAAATCTTTTTTGTATAATATATCAAAAATTTTTTGTACAGTTATTTTATGATTTATATCTGTTGTACGAATAAATTTGTCATATTTAATATTTAATTTTTTGAACAGTTTCTTAAAATCTTGACATATTAAATCTACGTATTCTTGAGGAGATTTGTTTTCTCTTTGTGCGCTATCTTCAGCTTTTTTGCCGTGTTCGTCCATGCCGGTTGTGAACATAACATCGTAGCCTAACATGCGCTTATATCTCGACACAACATCTGCTGCGATAGTACTGTAAGCATGTCCTATATGCGGTTTTCCAGAAGCGTAATATATCGGTGTAGTTACATAAAATTTTTTGTTCATAAATTATGTCTCCCCTAAATTCTAATCTGATCTATATATATCATACTTTAAAAAAAAAAACTAGACAAAAACAATATTATTAATAATATAATAAAATTATTTTAAATAAATATTTTTAATTATAAATTTGAGAATTTGACATATAATTTTACTAAAGTCTAAAATCAAAGAAGGGTAATTACTGTGATAAAATTAAAAACTTTAGTTTTAAATTTAATAATACCATGGGCCGTTGGTGGTTTATCATCTTTTTTAACCAGAAATTCCATGGATATTTATAAATCAATAAATTTGCCTCCGTTTGCACCGCCATCGTGGTTATTTCCAGTAGTTTGGAGTGTCCTATATACTTTAATGGGAATTTCTTCATATATAATTTATGAAGACAATTTAAAAAATCAAAATAAAAATCATAAATCTAAAAATATTTATATATTTCAATTAATTGCAAATTTTTTGTGGCCTATAGTGTTTTTTAATTTTAATAACTTTTTTTTATCATTAATTTTGTTAATAATATTGTTAATATCAGTAATCTATATGACTACAGAATTCTATAAAACAAACCATATAGCCGGATATTTACAAATACCATACATAATTTGGCTCTTAGTTGCGACTTACTTAAATTTTGGTATTTTTATTTTAAACTAAAAGATATTTTAAAAGAATATTTTTTCTAAATTAACAAAAAACCGGTAGATGAATACACGTGTTATTAATGTAAAGATGTTTTGTGTTACTGTATACTAATTACCATAGAGAGTTCACAGATTTTCCCGCACATCAATAATGCCCCAGTCTTTTAATTTTTCATTTGGAATGTCGGTATTATCAGCGTATTTCGCAGTTTTTAAAATTTTTGATGCAGAAAAACTATTTGCATCGACCGTAGCACCCTGGTGTAATGTGAGGGTCCCGATGTTTGTTTTCCGAAAGCCATCTTTTTTAATCGTAACACCATCGTGTAATGTGAGGGCCCCGATGGTTGTTTGCCAAAAGCCACTTTCCTTAATCGTAACACCATCTTGTAATGTTAGGTTTTCGATTGTTGCGCT
>CAYYWE010000107.1:0-2889 GCA_964475315.1 uncultured Eubacteriales bacterium | reverse complement strand
CCATCACCTGAACAATTAGATTTGTCTTTAAATATTTTAAATCAAAATTTAAATTATACTTCACAAGATAACTTTGACTGTAGAAATTATGGTATTCTTGACGGGCTTCCTGAAATGAAAAAATTTATTTCAGAATGTACTGGTATCGATGAAAACCTATTTATGGTTGGCGGAAACTCTAGTTTGAGTATGATGTTTGATACGATTTCTTGTTTTATGATTCATGGTGTAAATGGTGATATTCCATGGTGTAAGTACGACAAGGTTAAATTTTTGTGTCCTGTTCCAGGGTATGACCGTCATTTTGCTATGTGCGAATACTTTGGAATAGAGATGATTCCAGTAAATATGACATCTGATGGTCCAGATATGGACTTTGTTGAGAAAATGATTTCGCAAGATAGTTCAATTAAAGCTATTTGGTGCGTACCAAAATTTTCTAATCCTACTGGTGTTAATTATTCAGATGATACTATAAAAAGATTATCAAATCTTAAACCAAGTGCTTCAGATTTTAGAATTTTTTGGGATAATGCATATTTTGTTCATGATTTTTGCGAAAATTCTATAGAAATTTTGGATATTATGTCTGAATGTCAAAAAAATAATAACAATAACTTACCTATAGTGTTTTTTTCGACTTCTAAAATTACTTTTCCAGGTTCTGGGATTGCTTTTATAGCTTGTTATGATCCAAATTTGTCACAGTTGAGAAAAAATTATTCTTTTAAAACTATCAGTTTTGACAAATTAAATCAATTAAGGCATTTAAATTTTTTAAAAAATAAACAAAATTTAAAATTACATATGCTAAAACACGCAAAAATTATCAAGCCAAAATTTAATATAATTATAAAAATTTTAGAAGAAAATTTCAAAGATAACCAAATTTTAACTTGGAATAAACCTAATGGTGGTTATTTTATTAATATAACTACTAGGCCAAATTGTGCTAAACAAATTGTAGATATGTGTAAAGAAGCTGGCGTGATTTTTACTGATGCTGGGGTTACTTTTCCATATAAAAATAACCCACTTGATAACAATATTCGAATTGCTCCGACTTATCCTAGTGTTCAGGAATTAAAAATTGCCATGAATGTCTTTTGTCTTGTATCAAAAATTGTGTATTTAAAAAATATGCTAGAAATATAAATTAATTTATTTTTGAATCAAAATATCAGCATAAATTTGCTCAAAAAATAAGTGTCGCAAATACTAAAAAAACTAGTAATTCGACACGTTATAAAAATTATTTTTATAAAAATATTATTTATTAATTTTCAGTAGATTCTTGAAGTGTATTATTTTCTGAGTTAGTATCAGTAGTATCACTATAGTTACTATTGGGTTCAGAACTTGATGTATTATCACTTGAATCTTGAGTGTTATTTGAGCTCATCATAGACATGTAGGCGTTTAAAATCCAATTTTCAAGATCACCAGATTCTCTTTTGGTATTAACTACTTTGTCAATAAGATTTTTTAAATCCTCATTATTTTGCATTACAGGTATAAAGCATCCGATGTCGTCTGGATTTGCTGGTACAGTAACGGAACATTTTGAAATATCTGGGTTATCAGTTTCGTCACCAGTCCATTCAGCGTCTTCGGCGCCAACTAAGTTGGCTTCGCCGTTTAAAACTTTTTCAATACAGGCCTGAACGTTATCACATTCTATAATGTCTGTACCTTGAGCATATGTGTTAATTATATTTGAAGCCATACTATCTTTTACTACAGCAATTTTTTTTCCGGTTAAGCTTTCTTGACTTGTATAATTAGGTTCCTCGCCGTTTTTGCTATATAAAGAAATAGCTTCTATGCTCCACGGCCAATAAGATTTACTCAAAGTGAACCTAGTTTTCAAAGTATTCACATCATCTAAAGAAGCCATAGCTAGGTCTATTTCGCCGTTTGCAACTTTATTCAACAATTCTTCAGGTTTATCTTCAACAAACTTAACCTGAACGTCTTCACCGATTTCTTTGGCAAATTCTTTTGATAAATCTACAGCGTAACCTGCATCATTGCCATCTTTATCTTTGTAAAATTCAAAACCTCCAGTTGCGACGCCGATAATAAGTTCGCCTCTATTTTTTATAGATTCTGAGCTATGATAAGAAACGGCAGTTTTACCGGATTCAATGCGACTGTTTGAATTTTCGCTTTCGTTTTGTGAAGTGTTATTGCTATTTTTATTACAAGAACAAAAAGTTACAGTTATACCAGTAGCCAAAACTACGGCGCCCAATTTTCTAAAATTTTTGATTTTTTTTACGTTTATCATGATCATTCCTCCTAAATTACTAAAATTCAAAATAATTATATGTATTTTTGTGTGTTTTTATATAATTACATATAAATATTAACAAAGTCTTGTTATAATTATACAAAAATTATATATATTAAAATATTTTAGTATATAAAAATATACATAATTTTGTTACTTACAGAAATATATCATATGAAAAAAAATACGTCAAGTCTTTTGATTTGGTAATTTTGAACAAAAATATAAAAAATAACATATATAATAATTTTGAAAGATAACAAAATTAATTATACTCAAGATAAAAATTATTTTAATGTCAAATTGATTATAACTCAAGAAATATCGTATAATTTAGATATTAAGATAATTTTGGGAGATAAAGTTAATGATAAATGTTTTTAGTAATATTAAAAGTGCATATTTTATAGGTATCGGAGGTTCAGGTATGTTCCCGTTGGCGCAAATACTGAAGTCATGGGGAGTGGAAATCTCGGGGTCTGATACATATGAGTCTGATACTTTGCAAAAAGTTCGAGCTTTAGG
This sequence comes from uncultured Eubacteriales bacterium, assembly GCA_964475315.1. Classification (GTDB taxonomy): domain Bacteria; phylum Bacillota; class Clostridia; order Oscillospirales; family Acutalibacteraceae; genus UMGS1491. The sequence goes on along the minus strand of CAYYWE010000107.1, from coordinate 71 downwards.
TGTGCATGTGAATATTAGTCATGATAAAAAAAATATTGAAAATAAAAATTATGATTTGGTAGTATATTCAG
>CAYYWE010000106.1:0-2903 GCA_964475315.1 uncultured Eubacteriales bacterium | reverse complement strand
GCTAATAGTAATTTAAATAATCTTAGAGCTCAGTTTGTATCAAATAATAATCCTAAAATTTTAAAATGTACAGAATATGTAAATTCTAAATTAAGAAACAATTCACAAAAAATAAACAACAACAAAATAAGATATCACGTAAATAATAATAGAAGAGTAATTATTTTAAAAATTAAATAAAAAATATATTTTAGTAGGAGTGGTTTTTTATAAATATAAATACAGAAAAAATTCAAAAATTAGTATATGAATTACTGAAAGAATTAGGCGAAAATCCGGAACGTGATGGCCTGAGAGAGACTCCTAAAAGAGTAAGCAATATGTATTTGGAGTTTTTTAACAAGAAATATAAAAATCCAGATTTAAATTTAATTAAAATTTTTGAAGAAAAAAACATAAGCAAAATAAATAATATAATAGAAATTAATAATATATTTTTTTGTTCTTTGTGTGAACATCATATGTTGCCCTTCAAAGGGCATGTACATATAAAGTATTTGCCTAAAAATGGTAAAATTTTGGGGATTTCTAAGTTTGCCCGAATAGTAGAACATTTTTCAAATGGGCTACAAATTCAAGAAAGATTTACAAGTCAAATAGCAGAATTTATATTTTCAAAACTTGAACCACAAGGCGTAGAAGTAGTTGTAGAAGCTGAACATTTGTGTATGACTATACGAGGAATAAGATCAATAAATTCTAAAACAAAAACACATGTAATTTTAGGAAAATTTTAATCAGGAGCTTGATTTATAATTTTTAAAGCTGGCAAATATAATATTAATTTTAAAAAAAAGACTCAAATTATGGGTATTTTGAATATAACCCCAGATTCATTTTCGGACGGTGGTATTTATTACAACAATCCTGATAAAGCTATCAAAAAAGCCATTGAAATACAGAAATCAGGCGCAGATATTATAGACATCGGTGCACAGTCTACAAGGCCTGGTTTTATACAAGTTTCTCCCGAACAAGAATTTGAGAGATTGTTTCCTGTATTAAAAAAAATCAATAATTATATTAACATTCCGATTTCTATAGATACTTTTTATCCAGAAATTGCACAATATAGTATTAATTTAGGTGCAAGTATTATAAATAATGTAAACATAAATTCAAGTTATACTCATAAAATCTTAGATATAATAAATAAAAATAAAAAAAATACCGGTATTATAATTACGTGTAATAAAATAAAAAATAAAACTTGTGAAAATATAAAAAATTTTTTTAAAAATAGTATTTTAATGTGTAAAAATCATAATATTTCTCAAGAGAATATATGTCTAGATCCGGGTGTAGGCTTTACGGATTCTAGAGAACAAGATAGAAATATTATTCAAAATTTAAATAAAATTAAAATTAAAAATATACCAATTTTAATCGGAACCTCAAAAAAAAGAGTAGTTGCAGAATTTGTAAATAATTATTATAATAAAAACATATTAAAAAAAAATAATTATTATCAAATTTTGAGTAATATTTCTGTTAATATTATTTCTGTATTAAATGGAGCTGATATAATAAGAGTTCACGATATTGAAGAAAGTGTTTTTGTAAATAACTTGATTAATTTTATATTAAACAAATTATGATTTTTAAAACAAGAAAGCTGTTGAAATTTTAAATTTGAACCAAATTATAATTAAAAATTTAAAAATTTTTGCGTATCACGGTGTTCATACTTTCGAAAAAAAAGTTGGTCAAAATTTTTATATAGATATTTTAGTTAATATTAATAAATTATCCGGTTTTGTTACTGATAAACTAGATGATACTATTAGTTATTCAAAAATAGTAAAAGTTATCAGAAATACTGTGACGAATAAAAAGTATAATTTAATAGAAAAGTTGGCTGAAGTTATTTGCGAAAATTTATTTTTAAATTTTGATAATATATACAGTCTAGAAATTACCGTAAAAAAGCCGGACGCACCTATTAAAGAAGATTTTGAATACGTAGCCGTAAAAATAAAACGTTACAGAAAGGATTTAAATTAGATTAATATGAAAAAAGCTTTTTTGTCCCTTGGGAGCAATTTGGGTAATAAAATTTACTATATAAACAGTGGCATAGAAAGCATTAAAAAGCTTCCATGTACTAAAGTTCTAAATATTTCAAATTATTATGAAACTGAGCCTTGGGTTGTTAGTAATAATAATAAAATTAAGGTTCAAGATAAATATATAAATTGTTGTGTAGAGATTATGACCGAGTTCAGCCCTGAAATTTTACTTGGTATGTGTATGGGAATTGAAACTTGTCATGGTAGAACTCGTGAATATAGATGCGCTCCACGTACTCTAGACATAGATTTATTATTATACGAAAACGAGTCAAGAGATCAAAAAAATTTAGTTCTACCGCATCCTAGATTACTTGAAAGAAATTTTATTTTAATCCCACTTAAAGATATTTTTAATATTAATACAAATAATACAGGTTTTAATAATATAAATTTTAAATCTGTGTTTGGCTCTTGTAATATTATAGGTGTTCATAAATTAAATTTATAATATGCTTGACAAACAATATGCGTATAACTAATATGATGTATTATGTCACATTCAAGAAAGGAGGATTTTCGAAACATGGGTCTCATTACAAGCGACGAAATATTTGAAAAATTAAAAAAAATTTTGTATGAAGAATTTTCTGTGAGCAATAGTATAGATATACTACCAGAGTCAAGTTTATTCAGTGACCTGGAATTTGACTCGCTGGATTTAGTAGACTTGATCTCAACCATAGAATCCGAGTTTGGAGTTGAAATAAATTTTGACGAAAATAATACACTTTTAGAATCAGATTCTATTAATAATATAACAATAAAAGACGTTGTAGACAAAATTTTAGAAATAAGTAACGAAAATTAGAAAAAAATTGTAAAATTTTAATA
>CAYYWE010000105.1:0-2911 GCA_964475315.1 uncultured Eubacteriales bacterium | reverse complement strand
TTAAATTTTTTTATATAATTATTATAACAATTCAAAGCTTCTTTACTAGTTAACATATCAAAATTAATCAAAAAAATCACCATATTTTTTATAAAATTAAATTATTAATATTTATTATACTTAAAAAAAGTTAAAAGTCACGAAAATTTCTGTCAGATTATATTATATTTCAGGAGGTAAAAATATGATATCAAATAAAACGTTCGGAATAATCGGTGGCGATTTACGTCAAATTGAAGCAGCAAAAATATTAAAAAAAAATAAAAATCATATTTTGATACACGGATTTGATAAACTAATAAATTATGAGAATACTCAAAAGTCAAATTTAGAAAATTTAATATTAAAATCAGATTATATAATTCTTCCGGTACCTATAACTAAAGACAAAATCAATCTAAACTGTGACTTTAATAATACTAAAATTAATTTAGAAAAAGAATTAATTTTTAACAAAAATTTAAAATCTAAAATTACATTTGGTGGTATAACACCAAACTTAGAAAGTTATACAAAAAAATATGGATTTTGCATAAAAAATTATTACATAGAAGAATTTATTCTACAAAACGCACTGATAACAGCAGAGAGTGCGATACAAATAGCACTAGAAAAATCAAAAATAATATTAAATAATTCAAAATGTTTAGTTACAGGATATGGAAGAATCGGAAAGATTTTGTCTAAAATATTAAAAAATTTAGGCGCGCAAGTATTTGTATACACCAAAAATTTAGATGATATTTTGTGGGCAAAAATCAATAACTATGAAACTATAAATATTAAAAAATTAACAAAAAAAGTTAATTTTGATTTTATTTTTAACACTGTACCTGAAATAATTTTAGATGAAAATAATTTAAATTTAATAGAAGTTTCAAGTTTAATACTAGACCTCGCATCAGAACCTGGCGGAGTTAACAAATTAATTTGTGAAGAACTAGGAATAAAACTGGTCCGATCACTAGGAATACCTGGGAAAAAATTTCCAAAAAGTGCCGGAGAAATACTAGTAAAAACTATATACAAAATCATATCGGAGGAACATTTATGAGTAAAATTAAGCTAGGATTTGCACTTTGTGGTTCATTTTGTACGTTAGCAAAATCCATAGATTTAATTAAAAAACTATCAAATTTAAATTATGAAATTTTACCAATTATGTCATTTAATGCATATAATTTAGACACAAAATTCGGAAATTCTAAAGATTTTATACAAAAAATAGAAGAAATCTCTTCTAAACCTGTATTAAAATCTTTAACAGAAGTTGAACCAATAGGACCTAAAAACATGGCAGATATTTTACTCGTCTGCCCATGCACGGGAAATACACTTGCCAAAATTTCCAATGCGATCACAGACACACCTGTCACACTCGCCGTAAAATCCCACTTAAGAGTAAAAAAGCCTGTAGTCATCGCACTTGCAACCAATGATGCTTTAGGAGCTTCTTTCAAAAATTTTTCAAAAGTTTTTAACACAAAAAATATATTTTTTACACCATTAAATCAAGATGATTTTAAAAACAAACCTAACTCTATGGTCGCGAATTTCGATCTGGTTCCTAAAACTTTAGAATTAGCTTTACAAAAAAAACAAATTCAGCCAATATTTGTTTAACAATAAACTTGTTCTAAAAATTATTTAGCGGTCATAAATATAAAAACTAGGAGTGATCGCCAGATGTTAAAAACTTGTGAAGTTCAAAAAAATATAGATATTTTTGATGAATTAATAACTATATTTCCAGAAAAAATTTATAATTCATTAAAAAAACTTTCTGATAAAATTAAAATCAATGCACAAGAAATTCGCGTACGAACACAAAAAAACATTATAATATTATATAAAAATAATTATTTTAATATTAATTTAACAGTTTTGCCTGAAGATATTGAAAATATTTTTAAAAAAATATGCAATTATTCTATATATACATTTCAAGAACAAATAAAAAATGGTTATATAACTTTTAAAAATGGTCATAGAATTGGACTTGCTGGCAGTGCTGTAGTACATAAAAATAATGTTATTAACATAAAAAATATTACTTCTTTAAACATCAGAATTGCACGAGAGTTCAAAAACTGTTCTAAAAACATTTTTAAAATCACAAAACATGATAATAACGGTTTTTTAATAGTTGGAGCGCCTATGACTGGTAAAACTACTATTTTGCGTGATTTATCAAGATTATTTTCTGTTAAAAACAAACAAAAAGTTGTGATTATAGACGAAAGATATGAAATAGCAGCAATTTATGAAAATGTACCACAGTTAGACATAGGATTTTCAGACGTTTTATCCGGATTTAAAAAAAGCCAAGGAATAACTATGGCATTAAGAACGCTTTCTCCTGATATTATAATTTGCGACGAAATAGGATCAATTATAGACGCAATTTCAGTAAAAGAAAGTTTAAATTCCGGAGTAAAAATTGTTGCGAGCATGCATGCACGAAATTTAAAAGAATTTTTAGATCGTCCTCAGACTAAAATTTTATTAAAAACAAATGCTTTTAGTAAGATATTTATTTTAAATTACAACAAAAAACGTAACATAATATTAAAAAAATATAACATTGAAGATTTATTATGATTAAGTTAACCGGTGCCGCTTTTTTAATAATTTCAAGCTTTATGTTAGGAATTTATATCTCAAAAAAAAGAATGAATTATATAAATTTTCTGCGAGAATATATTAAATTTATATTAAATTTCGAAACGGAAATTAAATATTCAAGAAAGACTCCTATACAAATTCTTAAAGAATATAACTCTGGAAATTACATAAAAAATTACATAAAAAAATGCATAAAATTGTGTGATAAATATACATTTTCTGATGCTTGGTACATTACTTTTAGCGACTTAAAAACATTTTTTTGTATATCTAGAGAAGAACAAAA
>CAYYWE010000104.1:0-2940 GCA_964475315.1 uncultured Eubacteriales bacterium | reverse complement strand
TAGTTCTTGATGATATGCTTATTTCAGCCGGTGTAGAAATAATTTTTGAAGCAAATATAAGAGAAATAGAAGAAAAATTATCGTCATATATCGTAACGATAGAGAATGATAATATATTCTGCTCTTATACAGAGTTATTGTTATCTATCGAAGCGAAATATCTTGTAGATGCAACTGGTGATGCAAAAATTTGTAAAAAATTAAATTGCGAATTTTTAACGGCAAGTAATGGTAAAAATTCACAGCCGGTTAATTTAAGATTTATAATGTCTGGCGTAAATACAACTGAATTTTCCAAATGGATTATGGAGCTTGATAACGACAGAGATGTTACAACTAGTTGTACTATTGACGGAAAAATATACTTGTCTACTGCATATACCTGGGATAGTAATAAAGACTGGGCTCTTAAGCCTGTATTTAAGGCTGCTATTGAGAATGGAGATATTACAGAGGCGGACTCTAACTATTTTCAGATATTTTCTGTCGCCGGAACTGCGGAGTCTATTGGATTTAACTGTCCACGGCTATTGGATACATCCTCTAATCCTTATATAGAGGGGCGTAGAAGTATTTTAAGGTTATCAAATTTCTGTAAAAAATATCTTCCTGGATTTAAAAATGCACACATATCATCTATTGCAAACTCCCTTGGAGTAAGGGTTTCAAGGCGAGTAAAGGGTAAATATGTTTACACTCAACAAGATTTAAAAAACGGTAAAAAATTTGAAAACCCTGTAGTAATCTCAAATTATCCAATTGACATTCATTCGGACAAAAAAGACGGTTCTAAGCTTGAAAAAGTTTATCAAGAATATCAGCTTCCTATTGAAGCACTTATAGTAAAAGACAGACTCTTCGTTGCTGGTAGATGTTTGTCTTCAGATTTTGAAGCACAAGCTGCTTTAAGAATAATCCCTTCTTGTTTTTCTATGGGCGAAGGAATTGCAAAATATCTAGTTAAAATTATTCGTAATAGTATGGATATACTCTAAAATCTGAGAGAAATAAGTGAGATTTGTATCACCATTTATTATAATATCAGCCTCTGACCTAAATGGTTTTACATATTTTTCACCTGCACCAAGAATATATTCCCAGTGTTTTTTAGCGTTTTCCAAGTCCTGATTTCTTTCCGTGTAAGCTCTTGTTAAGAAGCGCTCTTTTCTTAACTCTAAATCCGTTTCTACATAGACCTTTATATCAAAAATATCTTTATTCTCGCCAAACATAGAGGCCATACCTTCAACAACAACAATTTTATTAGAAGGTACAAATTTTGATTTTGGCACAGAAACTCCGGTACCATTTAAGAGATATTCAGGAGAATAAACATCTTCTCCATGTGAAATCTTATCTAAATCTTCTTTTAAAATATCCAACTGGAAGCTATTTGGGGAGTCAACGTCATAACCGTTATCTCTAAGGTTATCAAATGTCCCGAATTTTTTTATCAATTCTGAAATATCATTAAAATAATTATCTGTAGTTAGTATTGTAACTGGCATATTAAAACGTTTTATTACATTTTGAATTTCCTTGCATATCGTTGATTTTCCAGAAGCAGACTCGCCAGTAATACCTATCATTATTCTTTTTTCAGGATTTTGGATTAAACGTCTGGAAAACTTCTGAATAAAATCATACCGAACCTCAACAAAAATCGGCTCGGCAGCTTTATTATCATATGCTAATACTTGTTTAAATTTTGACTGTAAATAAAATGCCAGCAACTCACGTCCCGTCTTTTGGTTAAAATCAGGTTTTAACATTTTATCTTCAGAATTTAACTCTTTTGCTATTAAATGAGAAATTCCATATTTATCTTCATCTGTCATACTTAAATTCCAATATATTTTCTATATTATACAACATAAAAATTATGATTCAAACAATTCACTAATTTTATCAGCTATATCTCTCGGATCAATTTCTTGTGTAATTTTATTAATTTCTTGTGCTGATTGATAAAGCTTAGCTGCTTCAATTTTATCCCCTATAATAGAAGTTGCGCGTGCTAAATTAAAATGTGCTAATGCATAGTTAGGATTGGTTTCAACAGCCTTTTTAAACAAACCTACAGCTTTATTAACTCTACCCAAATCATCCAGATAAATAACTCCGAGATTATTGTATGCAATATCATAATTTTTATTATATTTTATTGCCAGTTCATAAGATTTTATAGCTTCTTCAGTGTCACCCTTACCCCAGTACAAAAAACCAAGGTTACAATGTATTTTTGCATTGTAAGGCTGAAGTTCTAAAGCTTGTCTATATACTGCAAGTGCGTTATTATAATCTTCCTTATCATAAAAAGCGCTTCCAAGATTAACATAAATATCAATATCATCTGGAGTCAATACATATGCAGTCTGATAAGCTGATATTGCAGCATCCGGATCAGATTTATTTTCCTGATATACAAACCCCATAGTTTGAGCTATAACACTGGTCCAAGTTTTATTTGGATTTAGGGTAATTGCAGTCTGGTAATTTGATATAGCTAAATCAAATTCTCCTTTTATATAATAAATATTTGCTAAATTCGAATATAAATCAGGTATATTAGGAGCCATTGCAATTAATTTATTATAAACATCTATTGCTTGATTATAATCTCCCTGTTCTTCATAAGCTCTACACAAATGTCTATATGCAGCAATATTGAATGAATCAAGCCATATCGCCATTTTATATTCAGTTATTGCATCTTCAAAATACCCTGTTGATAAATATATATCACCAAGTACACAATATAATGGTGCAAAACCTGGTGCTGACTCTATTGCATTTTTATATAGTTGTATTGCTTTTGCAAAATCTTTAACCTGAATTGCATAAAAACCTTTTAAAAACAAAGGTAAAAAACGTAGGTATGAAAGATTTCGTATTAAATTCCGCTGAGCTGTTTTATCGTAAGGTATAAGCAATATTGCT
>CAYYWE010000103.1:0-2944 GCA_964475315.1 uncultured Eubacteriales bacterium | reverse complement strand
TCCAAAAGGCTCGAAATTCTGTTTGCAACAAACACGGCCTCAAGCTCCTGCTTTTCTGCTTCCTCCGTTTCCAAAGTCTCTGCCGTTTCCTTAACTGCGGAAATATCCACCAAGCACAGCTCTGTTTCCGTGTGAATCGGGCACACCGCTCCTTCCGGAAAAATTGCGCCCGGATAAAGCTTTTCATCCTCGTTGTAATCGATTTCACCCGATTCTTCCGACATGATTCGTTCAAAAATATAGTTTACCGACGAAAGCACATTTTCTAAATTTTGTTCAAGTTGCACACGCTTTTCTTCACAAATATTATTATTTTTAACATTTTTTTTATTTGGTTTAAATATATTAGGCGAAATAATTAATAAAATTCCTGTCATACCGATTATTACGATTATTTTATGAAAATGTTTATTTATGAATTTATAAACGTCTGTATTTTTAAAATTCTCAAAATTCACATCAAGTCACCTTGAATTTAATTTATGCGCTAAACTACTGTAATTTCAGTAAAAATTTTAAAATTATTATCAACCTCGCTTTTAATTTTTGGGATTGAAAACTCGTATTTTTTATTTATATATATTTTTGCTCTAATAATTTCTATGCAATTGCATGTGTTAATATCCATAAAAATTTCGACTTTTTCAGGGAAAATTTGTGCTTCTTTTAATTTATTTAATATTAATTCTTTGATTTTATCTTTAGATAGTTTTAAAATTTGATTATTAATATTTGCTGTAAATTTTGTATTATTATTAATTTTTGTTTGATTTAGGCACAAAATTTCATCTAAATTTAATAATTTAAAATTATTTTTAATTGAACAAATTAGTGCACAGATCATAAACAAAGAAAGAACTGTGTTAAAAATTTTAGACATTGAGCCTACCGGAACCAAAAATTCTATAATTACTGATACAATACACAAAATAATAACAGTGACAGAAAAGTTTTTTATTAAATCCATGTTATTTTTCTCCCATAATTAACACAATAACTGAAGAAATTATTAATATAACTATAGTAAAAAATATAATTGAAATTAAAATCGACATAATTTTTGATATAGATTTTAATAAATATGAAATTTTTTTAATCTCAAATATATCACTAATACAAGCTGAAATATTTAAAGAGCATATCCAAAGCGTGCATTCAATGATTGTTGGCAAAAAAATTAGTAAACATGCTAAAATTCCAAATATACCTATACTGGATTTTAGTAATTTTAAACAACTATTTACAGTACCAAAAGTATCATTTAGCATGCTTCCAACTATTGGCACAAAATTATTTAATGCGAACTTTAATGTATTTGTACCCAAATTATCAGCAGTATTTGTAATTAAGTTTTGTAAGGTCAAAATTCCAGTAAAAACCAAAGAAATGAATTCAAGAATTATTTTTGTGATTTTATAAAAATAATTAGAAATTTTGGTTAAATCAAATGTATTAGTTAAACAAGAAGTTAACAAAACTCCTAATAATATATTCATAATCGGTACCATGAAATTACTACATATATAATTAATAATTTGTCCAGCTGACAAAACTAAAGTTTGATATGAGCTTGCTGTAACGACTTGTCCAGACGAAATCATAATAGTTGACATTATCGGAACATAACACATGATAAAATTTGATGCGATTTTAATAATAATAGAAACTGAATTTATTATTTTTGATACTGGATTTACAATATACAAACAAGTACACAACATACCTATTAAAGTCATAATTTTTTCAACATTATTGTTAAGGTTTAGATTAAAAGATTTAATTATAGAGTAAATTAATATAATACAAACAATTGGTACGATTATTTTTAATGGTTTGATTATATTTGTTTTGATAATATTTAAAATAATATTAAAAAAATTGTTAAAGTTCATATTCAAAAACTCGTACCAATTTCCAGTTTTTATACCCATATTTTCAAGGTTGTTTAAAACATCTTCAGGAACTTGATTATATAAATTTTCTGCTCCACTCAATTTAAACTGTTCTTCGTAAATTTCTTTTGTAATTTTATTTATTTCTAAATTATTAGCGAATGTTTTATTAGGTATAATAAGTAATAAAAATATTAATAAAAAGTTATAAACATTATTTTTTTTACACATTTTTAATGTACTCCAGTTAAATTTATAGCTGTTTGAGCGATTTCATTAAATAATGGCATAGAAATAGTTAAAATTATAATTTTACCAATAATTTCTATTTTTGAAGCCAATGAAATTTCTCCGGAATCCGTACATGTATCAGAAGCGAATTGCACAATAAAACAAATACCTAAAGTTTTAAATAAAATTAATATATATTTATCGGAAATATTACTTATATTAATTAAATTTTTGATTTGATTTATTATATTTATAATATTAGGAAACAAATATAAACAAACTATTATGCTTATAATAATATTTAGTAATAATGAATATTCGGGAGCGCATTTTTTTAATAATAAAGAAATAACAGAAACTACACAAATTATAACTATTAAATTTAATAAATTCACTAAAATTCACGCTTTTTATTAAATTGGTATTAAAAATCACAAATCAAAAATTGATTTAATAGTCTTAAATAAAACATCAATTTGTTGAATTATTATCATTAAAACTACGATTAATCCGGCTAGCGTTGTCATCATAGCTTGTTCTTCGCGTCCTGATCGTATTAAAACTTGGTTTAAAACAGCGACTATAATGCCTATTGCTGCTATTTTGAATATTAAATCTACGTTCATTTATCTATACCTTATTTATTTTTTAATTTTTATAAATATAATTATTAATAAAAAACCTGCTGATAAGCTTAAAATAATAGGTAATTTTTGGTTTTTTTCTTTATTTTGCAGTGCTTGTTCAAGATAAGATTTTGTTATGTTTATATTATAATCACAATAATTAATCTGCCCTTCTATGTCGGATGTTCCAATTTG
>CAYYWE010000102.1:0-2984 GCA_964475315.1 uncultured Eubacteriales bacterium | reverse complement strand
TAGAGCCTTTAACTAGAATAACGTCCGGATTTACGTTTTTTAAATTTGTGCTATTATTATCCAAAATATTGTTTTCTTGCAAAAATTCTATAATTTCTTGATTGTTTTCACAGTGGACACAAATTAAATTTTGATTAATAGTTTTTGCACCATCAGATAAATATTTAGAATTTTTGCCAACAGTAATTAATATATTTATATTCTCTGAGGCTATATATTTGCCAGTTTCTAAGTGTAAATTTTTAGACTCTTCGCCTAGCTCTAACATATCACCCAAGATTAATATTACTCTATTGACAGATTTGATATTTTTTATAATACTCACAGAACTTTTTAAAGAATCAGGGCTTGAATTATAACTGTCGTCTATTAAAATAATATTATTTAAATTTAAAATTTCCTGTCTCATATTAGAATTTTTGAACTTTAATAATCCAGATTTAATATCATCTATGTGCATATTTAAATCTAATGCAATGCAAATTGCTGCAAGAGAGTTATATACATTATGGATTCCTAAACACGGAATAATTATATTTTCTTTAAATTCTGGTGTGCTTAATACAAAACTAGTTTGGTTATATTCTGAAACGATCTCTTGACACATAAAATCATAATTACCATTAATACCAAATTTTATTATATTTATATTTTTTTTAAAATTATTTAATTTATTAATATTAAAAAGTACAGGTATGTCACCATTTATATATAATTTTGAATTATTATTTTGTACTATTTTTATTTTTTCTCGACAAGTATTTTTTGTATTTTTAAAATTTTCTAAATGTGAAACTCCTATATTAGTAATTACGCCTATATTTGGTTTAGCTATTTGGTATAATTTGTCCATCTCACCAATTTTACTAACTCCCATTTCTAAAACAGCAATTTGATAAGTACTATCCAGATCAAAAATACTCAGCGGAAGACCAATTTGACCGTTGTAATTCCCCTGAGATTTAAAAACTTTTAAATTTTCGCTTAACACACACGCTATCATTTCTTTGGTAGTAGTCTTACCTACGCTACCAGTTACTCCTATTACAGGAATATTAAATTTAGATCTATAATATTTTGCTAAATTTTGAAGAGCATACAAAGTATTATTAACTTCTATCAAAATTCCGTTATTAATACTAATTATTTCTTGGTAATTCTCACAGTTTTTTTCTATAAAACTAGCTTTTGCGCCAGATTCAAAACTATTTTTTATAAAATTATGACCATCAGTATGTTCTCCTTTTAATGGCACAAATAAACAATTTTTTGAGTTATTTTTAATAATTTCTCTAGAGTCTATACATACAAAATTAATATTAATACTAGTGTCCCCAGAAATTAATTCCCCATTTGTTGCGTCCAGAATCTCTTTTATACTGATGTTTTCCATAAATTTACTCCTAATATCTTGATTTTTTATATAAAATTACAATTTTTTAATATATTTTTTACTATTATTCTTTCATCAAAATCATATTTTGTTCCAGAAATTTCCTGATAAGTCTCATGGCCTTTACCAGCAAGTATTATTACATCTCCATTTTTATGATTTTTGATACTATATTCAATAGCTTTTTTTCTATTTGAAATAATTATATAATTTTTTTTGTTTATTTTAGAAATTATATCTTGAATTATTAAATCACTGTTTTCGTATCTGGGATTATCGTCCGTAATAATACAAAAATCAGCAAGTTCACTTGCTATTTTTCCCATCTCATATCTTCTAGATTTAGGTCTGTTACCACCAGCACCAAATAGTATTACAATTCGTTTAAAATTATATTTTTTTACAGTTTCTAATAAACTTTTCATACTTACATAATTATGTGCGTAGTCAATAATTATACTAAAATTATTATTACTATATAAGTACTCAAATCTACCTTTTATTTTAATATTTAACAAACCGGAAATTATGTTTTGGTTACTAATATTAAGATTTTTGCACAAAACTATACAAGCTAAAATATTATAAATATTAAATTTTCCAGGTACTGGAACAAAGATATTATTTAAACTATTATTATTATTTATTAAATCAAAACTCATGCCCATAATATTATTTTTGGTTACATACTCTAAGTTTTCAGCCCTAAAGTCACTATTTAAGTCATTTATACTGTAAGTTTTTATATTACAAACATGATCTTTAATAATATCTAAATAATTACTGTCATCTATGTTTATAATCCCAGTCTTACAATTTTTAAATAATATATTCTTAGAATTTATATATTCTTGAATATTTTTATGTTCATGCTCACCAACGTGATCATTTGAAAAATTAGTAAAAATCCCGTAATCAAAAACAATATTATCCAGTCTATGCTTTAATAAACCTAACGAAGAGGCTTCTAAAATACAGAATATACACCCAGATTTTACCATAATACTTAAATACTTTTGAATTTCATATGACTCCGGGGTAGTATTATTTAATTCTATTACTTTGTCTTCTAAAACGAATCCTATAGTTCCTATTAGACCTACTTTAAATCCTGAATTTTCCAACACAGATTTAATCATAAAAGAAGTACTTGTCTTACCCTTAGTGCCAGTGATCCCAATCATGGTTAATCTTTGAGCAGGAGCACCAAAAAAGTTCATAGACATAGTAGACAACGCTTCACGAGTATCCTCAACAACAATTATACAAATTCCCGGAATTTTTACATCTTTTTCGGATACAATTACTGTTGCACCGCTATCTACAGCCTGATTTATAAAGTCATGTCCGTCAAAATTTGCACCGCTTAGACATACAAATATGCTATCTTTCACGACTTTTCTAGAGTCATAAATTATGTCACTTATTTCAATATTACTGTTTCCGATCATATTTTTAAATTTTAAATTTTTTATTATATTATTTAAATTCATAAACACCTCTAATATTAAACAAATAACACCACATTATTATGTTAATTAATATCAAATTATATATCAATATATATTATTCATAAAAATAAATATATTTT
>CAYYWE010000101.1:0-3033 GCA_964475315.1 uncultured Eubacteriales bacterium | reverse complement strand
AATCGAACCCACGCTATCAGCTTGGAAGGCTGAAGTTCTACCATTGAACTACACCCGCAGCCCATCCAGCAAATCTTATTGTATACATATCAAATATTTTTGTCAAGAATTTTTTTGACTTTTTTTCGAAATTTCAAAACATGGTGAAATATATACAAAAAAAAAAAAAAAAATTAAAAAAAATGTCTAGATGTACAATACTGATGATTTTTCATAATTTTAGAACGTGACCTGATTTTTTATTTAAGGTGCCACATGTTATAATTTACACTTTACATTTAAACAAATAAAATATATAATTATTTGTGTTTTAAATATTGTAATTTTTAGCAAAATTGGAGATATTATTATACATGCCAAAAGAAGTTACTAAAAAATCAAATGACGTAATGGTTTCAGTTGTAATACCAGTGTTTAATGAGGAAAAATATATAAAAAATTTGCTAGAATCTTTAATTTTTCAGGATTATTGTAAAGAAAATCTAGAAATAATTTTAGTTGATGGAATGTCTAGTGATAAAACACGAGAAATAACAAATTTGTATGTACAAAAATATGATTATATAAAATTAGTAAATAACCACAAAAAAACTGTTCAACATGGTTTAAATATAGGCATAAGCAATGCTGTTGGAAAATATATAGTTCGTATGGATGCCCATAGTGAGTACGAAAAAGACTATATTTCAAAATGCATAGAATACTTGGAAAAGACCGACGCTACTAATGTTGGTGGTCCAATGGTTGCCGTCGGAAAGACTAGGCTGCAAAAAATAATTGCTGCTGCTTACCACTCTAAATTTGCATTGGGCGGTGGAAAAAATCATGATAAAAATTATCAGGGATACGTAGATACTGTATTTTTAGGTGCTTTCAGAAAGCAAGATATATTAAAATTAAATTTATATGATATTAACTTAACAAAAAACGAAGATGATGATTTATGTTACAGAATGACTAAAAATAACATGAAAATATATATGACACCTGAAATTAAAAGCAAATATTATCCTAGAGATAATATTAAAGATTTATTTGCACAATATTACGATTATGGTTTGTGGAAAATTGCAGTAATCAAAAAGCACAAAAAGCCAGCTAGGATATCACATACCGTACCAGCATTGTTTGTTGCATTTTTGGTATTATTTGGTATATTTTCTGTTTTTAGTAAAATAATTTCTAGTATATTTTACATAATTATGAGTTTATATTTGATTTTAAATATATATTTTAGTTTTAAAAAAAACAAATTGAATTTTTATGATAAAATTGTGTTAATATGGGTGCATTTTGTACTACATGTGTCTTACGGATTAGGGTTTTTAGTTGGAATTTTTAAATTTAGAAATAATTATTTTTAGGTGGTGATTAAAATAATATTTAATTTCGAAAAGAAACGAGAAAAATATATAGAATTAACTCCGGAAGTTTTGAAAAAATTACAAGAAAAATCGCTAAAAATGTTTAAATATTTTAAATTTTTTTGTGAAGAACATAATTTAAGGTTTTATGTATGCGGCGGTGCTTGCATAGGTGCTGTTAGACATGCTGGTTTTGTTCCATGGGATGATGACATAGATGTTTTTATGCCTAGAGAAGATTATGAAAAATTGTATAATTTATGGGGAAAATATGCTGATACTGAAAAATATTTGTGCTTAAAAACTACTAATAATAAAAATTTTA
The DNA here is from genome assembly GCA_964475315.1 of uncultured Eubacteriales bacterium. GTDB lineage: Bacteria > Bacillota > Clostridia > Oscillospirales > Acutalibacteraceae > UMGS1491. Next base: position 1,344 of record CAYYWE010000101.1, on the reverse strand, counting down.
CTGGAAATATATTTATTACTATAATAGATGTTAACAGTACTTTGGTAAAACCTTATCAAAAAAATTTAGATATTCCACTAGGAATTCCTATGGATGTGTTGCCGTTAGACGGATATGCTCCTAGTTTTTTAAAAAGAAAACTACAAGTTTTTTGGGCATTTGTTTATTCTTTGTATTGTTCTAAATATATTCCCGTTAAACATGGAAGAATTATTGCTTTAGTTTCAAGAATTTTATTATTAGTTTCAGACAAATTTAAAATAAAAATTTGGAAATTTGCACAAAAACAAATGGTAAAATATGAGTTTTCTAAGTCAAATTATATAACAGAGTTGTGTTCAGGACCAAAATATATGAAAAATAAATATCCAAAGTATATTTTTCAAGAGCCAAAATACAAAAAATTTGAAGATTGTATAATTCCGGTGCCTAGTGATTGGGATTTGTATTTAAAGATGGCTTTTGGGGATTATATGAATTTGCCAGAAAAAGAAAAACAGAGACCACATCATGATGTAATTTTTTTAGATTTAGAAAATAGTTACAAAATATATAGTAAAAAATATAAAAAATATAAAAATTAGAAGGTAAAAATTATGATCTTTGGGGCTATAGTTGCAGGTGGCGTAGGGAGTAGAATGAATTTTTCGGGTATTCCTAAACAGTTTTTAACATTAGGAAAAGATAAAAAACCAATTCTAATTCATACTTTAGAAAAATTTTTGTTGTGCTCAAAACTAGATTATGTATATTTGGGAATTCATAAAGATTGGATAGATTACACAAAAAATTTATTAGAAAAATATAATCTCGATAATAATAAAATTTTTATATCAGAGGGTGGTTCAGATAGAAATTTAACTATAATTAATATTATAAATTTAATAGAAAAAAATCATGGCGAAGATGCTAATCATATTATTATTACGCACGACGCAGTGAGACCATTTGTGACTTTAAGAATGTTAGAAGATAATATTAATGCTGTGTTTGAATTTGGCGCTTGTGATACTGTGGTTCCTGCAGTTGACACTATTATTGAGACTCAAGATTGGGAATTTATAAGTTCAGTTCCAAATAGAAGTAATTTGTACCAGGGGCAGACTCCGCAAAGCTTTAAAATTACAGAATTTAAAAATTTATATAATAATTTGAGCGAAAGTGAGAAAAATAGTCTTACAGACGCATGTAAAGTGTTTGTTTTTAATAAAAAAAATGTTAAATTAGTCTTAGGCGAAACTTCTAATATTAAAATCACAACAATTAATGATTATAAAATAGCTAACAGTATAATGAATTTAGATAGAAAAAATGATTTTGCAGGAGGAGATATGGTTGATTAAT
>CAYYWE010000100.1:0-3051 GCA_964475315.1 uncultured Eubacteriales bacterium | reverse complement strand
TTCTGCGATGCATCTAACTTCATTGCCTATTTTCTCATAAGGTAAATTATCAGAAGATTATTAAATACCTAAATGTTTTCATGGTAAAATCTCCTTATGAAAAGATTTGAAGATTTATTGACCAAGAAAATATACGATGATATTCATGGTTTTATTGCAATTAATGATGCTGAAAAAAAATTGTTGAGTACATTGTATTTTCAGCGCTTAAATCATATAAAACAGCTAAGTCTATCTTATTTCGTATTCCCTGGAGCTGTTCATACCAGATTCTCGCATTCATTAGGAGTTCTTCATATAACTGAAAAAATAATACAGCATATAAAGAAGAAAGGTCATAAGGACTTCAATGATCCTAAAAAACACCAAATTGTTAGATTGGCAGCTTTGCTTCATGATATAGGACACTATCCTTTATCTCATACAATTGAAAAATCATATATGGAATTCTCTCATTTCCTTAGTTCAAAGGAAAAAATGACCATCCCTGATTTAGGAAATAGCAACTTGAAAGATTTTTGTGATAGTCAAGATATAAACCTGTTTTTAAAATACTGTGCAAAAAGTAAAGATTCAGAAATTAACCATGAAGAATTTGCCAGATTTGTTATTGAAAGCGAACCTTTTAAAAAGATTTTATTTAAGTTATTTCCTAAATTAAATAATGAAGATCTAGACACGATTTGTAAATTAATAACTGGAAAATACATAAATGACGAATATTTTATTGCATCAAAGTTAATAAATTCACGTTTAGACGCAGATCAAATGGATTATATGGTGAGAGATACAATAAATACAGGAATCAATGCTTCTATAGATTTGGATTACATCATAAATAATATTGACATTTGCGAAAAAATATACCCAGACGATATTAAACGTAAAACAATAGCATTTAATATCAAAGCAATTCAAGTAATTGAACAATTTTTGTTATCAAAGTATTATTGGTATGCAAACATTTTATTCTATAGTAAGGCATATATTGTGAATAATATTGCACAAAGAATATATTCGTATTTATTGATTAATAATAAGATAGATTCAGATTTTACTACAATTGAAAATTTTAAAAATATTTTAAACAATAACCCAGAAAAATTTTTCTTTTTTAACGATGACTATTTTTGGGAAAAAATCCAAGATATCATTAAAGAAAATAATGGAGATTTGGTATATAAACTATCAAAATCGCTAATTAAGAGAATCTTTCCTGATATTAAAGATGATATATTTTTTAGTAACAATTTTAAATCAGAAATTTTAGTAAATTATAGTCAAATTTTATCTAATAATACTAAATTTAAGAATGGATTAGATGAATTTAATAAAAAAATATCACAGTTTAATAGGAATGGACAAAAATATTTTGGTGTTTGTATAGAAAAAGATATTGTTCCTGAAGCTATAGCAAAAGAGTATCAAGATGACAAGCAAATAAACATAATAGTACAAAAAAATAATTGTAAAAATATTATGGATCTTAAAAATCAATTTTTCCAATTATTTCTATTTGATAACAAAGCCGAAAATAATGATGACCAAAATAGCAACGTAAAAGAATTAAAATCATTTAAAGTATATGACTTTAATAAAATTCTAAATTAAGCAACAAGTCTTTGTTGATAAGACGCTAAATTATTTACTATGTTATTAAATTTAGGCAAATGTCCTTTTAAACGTTGTAACTCATTGCTACGTTGTTCTTCTGTCCAGTTAGGATAATGATTGGCTATAAAGTCATAAGTAGTATAAATCTCTAATATATTGACAATATCAGGATCATTAGCTGAAAACACTTCCGTAATCCTATTTATTATTCCTCTTAAATTTTCATCAATTTCTACGGTACTTATAGTACTTCTTTTCCTAGTAATACTGTACAAAGTATCTGCTAATTTTGAATTATATGGACCATTAATATACAAAGAAAAAGAACCATCAATTGGTAAATTGTAAAATTTACCTAAAATATAACAATATTTTTGAGCTTTTATTCTTTCGTCTTTGTTGTCCGAAAAAGCATTAAAATCAATGCCAATTTCAGTTAATACAGTGTATAGCCAGTTCAAAAACATACAGTATTATGTTCCCATAGTTTAATTATTAATACATCATCTATGAGAATGATAGCATAAATATTCAAAAATACAAATTTAGTAATATACGCAATATTCGCTTGATTTAATTTTAACTTTGAGTGTTGAATACGACACATTAAATGAGGTCGTATGGAAAAAGTTGGATTGAATATTATTCAAAAAGAGTTTAAGCAGTTAAGTAGGAGGTCTGAATGGGTTTACAATATTGCTGTTATAGCAGATTAATTTGTAAAACGTCGTCGGACCTAGAAAAATGTTATAACTTAGCCCTGATAATAAAACATTTGCACCGCGAAGCAGTTTTATGGAATGCATATTTTATTAATCATGGAAAAGGCACAGAAATTTAAATATTGTTTAAAAAGTGTTTAATTGGTGTTCAAAATTTTCATTGTAAGTTATACAAAAAACTTTTTCTTCAATTGTTCTTATAATATCTAATGTTAATTCTTTTTGTTTTTCTTTTTCTTTGAGGCATTTTTTCGACAATTTCGTCTTCATAATCTTTTGCTAAATCAATTATCTTTAGCATTTTAGAAACAGTATCAATTTTGCCGGTTCTATTTTTTATTATTATCATATCTTTTAATAGAAGAAATTAATTTGCATGCGAAATTGCACCTATCATCGTACAATGTTATTCTTTTGTGAAGATATTCTAGCTTTTAGCTTCTCAATTATCAGCTTTCTTCCTGTGGTGCAAAGTTTTTGTGTTTGCACGTAACTTGTTGCAATTTTATTTAAAATTATAAATTATTCGACATAAAACTTTAAAGTATTTTGTAGCAACGTATCTTTATTCATATTAAATCCTCGTAAAAAACAAAATCTTGGTATACCCAAAATAACTCTGTTTCTCAGAAACATCAAGTAGAGAGAGGTATGACTATGTGTCCAAATGATACAAAAGGGGTAAATATTACTCAGAAACAGTTCTAATTTCCCG
>CAYYWE010000099.1:0-3052 GCA_964475315.1 uncultured Eubacteriales bacterium | reverse complement strand
TCGCATATTAAATTAGTCATGAATATACTAAAAAATATAATATTTTTTAATTTTTATATTTATAATTAGGGGGTAAATAATTATGAATTATAATACCGCTTCTTTAACTTTTGAGTATGGTTCTCAGCAACAAAAAGGCTTCGCAATGTCTAATATGACTATTAATACTTTTGAAGAAATAACAAATATATCCAAAATTTCTCTTGAAGAATATTATGACGAAAACAGTGAAATAATATTTATAATTACTGTAAATAATAACAGTACTGATACAATAAAAAATTTAAAAATTACAGACAATTTGGGAGCTTATAATTTTAATAACAATAATTTGTATATTAAAAAATTAACTCCGCTTAATTATATTGGGCCAAGTTTTTTATATATATCAGGAAATTTTCACTCTAAAATAGATCCTGTAATTTATTCAGATAAATTAATTTTTAATGTTCAAAATATTCCGGCAAAATCAAATATTAATATTATTTACAAATCACGTATTACTGAATATGCTCCACTAAATTTAAATTCCAAAATTACCAGTATTACTGAACTAGATTCAGGTATTTTAGTTCAAAACGTAAACAACATAAAAAACACAGCTTGTTCTAATAATATTTTTACGAAAGAACATGCAGATTTAAGTATAGTAAAAAACACGAGTCCGAATATAATTACTCCAGGCGAAAAAGTTGCTTATAATTTTATTTTGTACAATCATGGTAATATAGAAGCTCAAAACGTAATTTTAAGCGACAAATTTGTTCCTGCTCCAGAAAACATAAAAATATATATAGACTCAAATCCAATTTCTGAAAATAATTTTTCGTATATAAACGGAACTCTTACTGTGCCGGGACTTAATTCGGATTTTAATATTACAGTTCCGCCAGCTGTTTTTAGTCAAGATAATATTACTGGGGCTATAATTACTGAACCTGGTGTTGTATATATTTCTGTGACTGGTCAAATATAAAATATATACTAATTTATATTATATGAGTTAAATTATATAAAAAAAATTAACTTTGTTAATATATATAGTAAAAATGTACAAGCTTTTTATGTCTAAATATGTCGATTACTTATAAATTTGTAATAAAAACTAATAAAATCATTGACACGTTTTTCAAATTTATATATAATCTAGAATGTTTCAAAAGATATAAAAATTTTAAAAGTTTTAAATAAATTAAAAAGTCACATATGCCCAAGTAGCTTAGTATAGTAGAGCGTTGTTAAAATAATTTCAGAGGTGTCGGTGCAAACCCGTCCTAGGGCAGAATATAAATTTTTTTAAATCAATAAAGTGAGGTATATGTCTTATGTACGAAGACAAAACTTTAATTTGCAAAGACTGCGGGGCCGAGTTTGTATTTACCGCCGGAGAGCAAGAATTTTATGTTGAAAAAGGTTTTACTAACGAGCCTCAAAGATGCAAAGCGTGTCGTGATGCAAAAAAACGTTCCATGAAAGATCGTGACAACAATTACAGATCTGATCGTGAAATGTTTACTGCGGCATGTGCAGCCTGTGGTGAAGAAGCTAAAGTTCCTTTCAGACCACGCGATGATCGCCCAATTTACTGTAGTGACTGTTTTGCAAAAATGAAAGAAAAAAATAGTAACAATAATATAAACTCTGAAGAAGAGGTTTCAGCAAAAGTTTTAGCGCAATAAAATATTTTTGTATTGTTTACAAAGAGCTCATAATTAATTTTTATGGGCTCTGTTATATTGCTATAGAATATAGAAGAAAACCAAGTGATAATCACGTGCCTCAAAAACAGATTCTAAAAGCTTGACTTTTTTAAGAATATAAATTATAATTAATTTATAAATTATAGTAGGGTTTTGGAGGATATAAATGACAAAAAATAAATTTAGAAGAATATTAACATTGGGATTAGTTGTAACATGTACTTTTAATTTTAATATAAACAAAAGTTTAGCAATAACTGATTCAAAAACCAATTTAAAAAATAGTGTTTTAGAAAAGAATAAAAATTTGGATGTCAAAAATATTTTAAATACGAGGGGAAAATCTGAAAATAGTTACGAGGATAACATAAACAAGTGTTTAAAATATGGATCAATGGGATTAGGCGTTGTAGGTAGTATGTGTTTTTTTTATGAATTAAGTACAATTGTAAAAAATTGTACATCCAAAACTGCTATTCCTAAAAAAGAAATTTCGCCCAAAGAAATCCCGCCTTTTGCTGGGTTGCAGTGGAGTAATATGAATTGTTATGTTAATGCTATTCTTCAAATTTTGTATGAAGATCCTGACTTCAAAAAATATATAGAGGAACAAGCAAAGTTAGTTACTGAAGACCAACTCAAAGCGTTAGATAGTGTAGTTGAAGATATAAGTTTATGTGATAAAGACAACCCCGACAAAAAAAGAGAAGCGATCGAGAAATTAGTTAAAATTCAGTATAAAAGATTAGATTGTTTGTTTAAAATTATGGATAGCCATAAGGGTTCATGTGTGCCATATAATGATGCAAGAAAAAACTTTGAAAAATCTATTATGCATACAGGTCAGCAGCGTGATATTACTAGCATTTTAGAATACATACTTCATGACGACCACAAGCTGCCGTTGAATGAATATAATTATCTTTGCGATTTGGGAACAACATTTGATGACCAGGTACGTACGTTTGGTATTAGTGACAATGATAATAAGTCTTTTATTGTTAGTATAGCACGACCTGGTTACGATCCTTACAAACCGTACAATGGAGACACGAGTAAGCTACAATTTGAAATTACTTTGCCAGAACAAATAAAAAATAAAAAATTGAAAGCTGTAGCTTTACATTTAGGAGGTAGCGGAAATAGTGGACATTGGGTAGCATATAAATCTGATGCTAATGATGTTTGGTGGAAATGTGATGGTGGTTTTGTTACCAAAGAGTTTTTAGATACTAAATCATTTATTAATGACAAGACAATAAAACAAAATGTTGCGTTAGCTTATTACCAACACCAATAATTTGTGTATAGAATATAAAATTTCTGCATACCAATTATATTATTTTGTGTGA
>CAYYWE010000098.1:0-3085 GCA_964475315.1 uncultured Eubacteriales bacterium | reverse complement strand
CTAATAAAAGATGATGAATAATCTTGAAATAAATATAAATTCTTTGTGTTGTAAAATTCTTATCAACTTAGTTTATTTGTTCTTAGGAACTATTATAACTATTAGTATAGTCGGGATAATGTATTATTTACATTTATTTAATTGCTTTACAATTTATACCATTCTTATCGCAATTCCTATTGTTATATTAATTGAAATATATAGGCAAAATACATCTTTTAATAGTTTAATTATCAACAATATTTATAAATTTTTGTATAACTTAAATAAAGAACCGTTCAGAATAACAAAATTTATTGACAAAATACTTGATGTTGGCATGTCATTTTTATTTATATATTATATTTATGCATATTGGAATATTCCAACAGCTTTAAATAATAATAAACATCCCGTGTTTGAAACTATCGGAATTGTTATTACAGTATCATCTATTGTTTTAACTATTTTATTTGCTACACTACAACACTTTGAAAACAAATATTCTGATTTTAAATCTATATTTCAGCAATGGAAAAATACAAATATTTTCTTATTCATAATATTAGCTGTTTATACAACAGCATCATTTATTTTTTACTATAAAGGCTCAAATAATTTTATTGATTTATTAGTCCTAATAGCATCAATTTATCTTGTTTTAAAATTAATAACAATTGCAATTAATATATCTTTCATGATGAATTTTGACGTTCTTCTTAAACTATATGAAATTTATACTATTAATTTTATTAAAAGTTGGAAGATTTCTTCCGATAAAACTCTTATAAATGATATAAGCAAAAAAGGGATAAAATATTTTATTAAATATAAACTCTGGGGTATTAATAGAAAAAAATACTATACAATTTCAAAAACAACAATAGAAGATTTAAAAAAGCAAGTAGAACCAATTTTTAGACAAGCTGAAAATTTCTTAAGAGCAAATAATTTAAATGATTTTTTAACTTGTAAAAATGCTCTTATTAATATTGCAAGAACCTACAATAAATTATATAAAAATAATTTGGAAACAAAATTTTACCAGTTTCTTGCATATAAAATTAAAGATTTATTTATTTTATCTGTAACGCTAAAATACCAATCATTTCCAGAACATATTGTTGATTTAAATGAGAAAATCGGTATTTGTGCGATAAATGAAAAAACTGATGAAAATAGCTTTCATACAATACAAAGTATTGGATTTTTAGCTTTTCAAAAAAATGCACAAGAATTTGTTATAATTTCAATAAATTTAGAAAACACTTCTGCTCCTTGTGATGCGATTATTTCTTTACGAAAGTTTATTCATAAACTTATATTTAATCATTCGATAAATGAAGCAACCGGAGTAGTAGAGGATTTAAGTGCGTTAGCTGAAATTATTTGGAGATTGAACAATGCAAAAAAAGTAACAAACAATGCTTGGTGTATCAATCTTATAAGCCTTATAATTACCGATTTAATTAACATTTTTTATAATATTGCTATGTACAATTTGACAGAAAAAATGTCTATAGATACAGATTATATTGAAAACAAAGTTAAAGAAGCTTTTGTAAAAACTTTTAAATTACTAATAACATATAATACGTATCCAAGTGATTTTTCTACGTTTTTTAATAATATTGGTAGAGATTTGAATTTGAAATCTGTTACAGATATATTAAACAATTCTCCATATATTAAGACCCCTTATAAAAATGCTATAATTAACGGTTCTTCATTGTTTACGCATTATGTAAATGCCTTAGATCAAGTTTATAATGCTATATTAGTTTATGATTTTGACGATAATGTGTATTTCGAACGAAGTTTTAATTGCATAGCTAATTTTCTTAATTTGTTTGAAAGTTCAGCAAAAACACTATTTGATAGCAATAATACTATTAGTATAAATAGAATTTTAGAAGCTTTAAATAATATCCAAAAATGTATATTCATATTTATTAAAAGAATAAATGCTACCAATTACCAAAAAGAATTATTATTAGATACCTCAAGTTCATTATTAGCGAACCTCTACTCTATATTCTTAAATATTTTAGAAAAATATACTAACTCAGAAAACTTATCTAGTTTGTATATAGAAGATTTTGTACATTTTGTAAATTTAGCAGTACAAACTTATGATAATGCAGATAAACGAAATAAGGCAATAATTAAAGATTTAATTCAAAATATAATTATTTATTTTGAAAAGTTAGAAAATAAAAAGAATTTATACCAAGGAATTAATTTAATAACTCTAATTTTATCTAAAAATGATCAAAACTCTGAAATATTTACTCTACTATGTAATTTCATAATTAAACATAAGCCACAACACAAACCAAAACAAAGTTTATATTTTGATCAGTTGGAAAAAAATGATATCCCACATTTTGCAAGACATTGGATTAGTCATAATGATATTCACGAATATTTTAACATTTTATCAGAGTTTCAAAAAAAAAATTAATCTAAAATTCCACTCAAAACTTTGTAAGCAAGCTTTATTTCCTCATCTGTTGCTTTGTTTAGCATTGTTTGGATGTCTTGCAGGAGTTCTTTTGTATTTTTCTGATGATTAAACATATATAGTTTCTAGTATCTGTGTTATTGACCTTAGAATGCTGATAGAAGAAATACAATATGAATACGCAAACAGAGAGCTAACCGTAAAACTAAAACCAGTATTTGAAGCTCTTAGATTGATTAAACTTTATGGAAATCATGAAAATGCAAGTGAAAAGGTTAGAACCCTGAAAAAGCCTTTAAATAGGGAAGTTTTGGAATATCTTAATGAACAAATTGCACTAATGGTAAATTCAAAGGTTAGAACCCTCGAAACCCGCATTGTACCTACTAAAAAAGACCCTCTTTCAGAAGGTCTAAATGTAAATGGGGCGAGTGTCGGGTCATTGTTACAACCTCTAGCCCAAATCATTATAAAAGAATTAGAAAACATGCCAGTTGCAGAAATGCTTTGTTATACTTAATATCCGACACAGATTTATTTCCATTTTTTGCACAAGAACAAAAATGGCACTTGACAAAATTGTTGGTTTAGCCTACAATATTAATAAGGACTCCTATATGGAAAAACAAATTATTTACTATT
>CAYYWE010000097.1:0-3122 GCA_964475315.1 uncultured Eubacteriales bacterium | reverse complement strand
TGGAATAAACATTTTCCATCCACTTTAACTTGTTTTTATAACTAAACACTAAATTTAATTTTTTATTATTAAATTTAATCCTGTCTAAATTTGAAATAACAAATTTATTATTTCTTAAATCACAAACTTTTTTAACACTTTTATAGACAATATTGTTTTGATTTGGACCAAGTACTGTACACGAATTTGGTTTAATTATGCCAGCTTTTTCAAAACATATTTTTTGTATATCATCACCTAAAATTTGAGTATGATCGAACGAAATACTAGTAATAACAGAACAAATATTGTCTTTTATTATATTTGTAGCATCAAATTTTCCACCTAAACCAGTCTCAAGTACAACAACATCACATCTTTGTTGAGTAAAATATAAAAAACTTAAAATTGTTAAAAACTCAAAATAAGTCAAATTAATTTTAAAATTTAAACAACAATCATGTATACACTTTGTCAAATTAGCAAAATCTTTTTTTGAAATCAATTTATTATTAACTTGTATTCTCTCGCGAATATCATAAATATGCGGCGAAATATACAATCCCGTTGTATACCCTGCATATTTTAAAATATCTGAGAGCATAAAACACACAGACCCTTTACCATTTGTTCCTGCAACATGAATATATCTTAATTTTTTTTCAGGATTGTTAATTCTGTTTAAAAAATCAGTAATATTTTTCAAACTCGTTTTTTTACTACCTAACATATTAAAATTTTGCAAATTATTTATTACTTTCAATGATTCTTGATATGTCAAATATTTCCTCCATTTTACACAATTTTATTAAAAATATTTTTTAAATTTATTTCTTAAAACCAGCTATAACACGAATAATATCATTTATATCACGTTCAGAAAAAATATTATAAAAATTAGACTTTAATAATATATTTTTAACATCTTGATATTGATTACAACCAATTTCAAAAGCTAACAAACCATTATTTTTTAGTTTAGATCTCCAAAAACTGCAAATATTTTTATAAAATTTTAGTCCATCCGTACCACCATCAAGTGCTACTTTAGGCTCATATAAAACTTCTCTTTGCAAATTGCAAATATCCTGAGTTTTAATATACGGCGGGTTTGAAACTATACAATCAAAAAAATTATCCGGAAATTTAATAAAATCTTCAAAAATATCACCGTTAATCAAATTAATACCACTGTCATATTTTTGTTTATTTTTAACTAAATATTTATAAGAATCCGGCGATTTCTCTATAGCATAAATATTAATATTATTTAATTTTTTTTTAAGCTTTTGTTCTAAAGCAATAGCAATACATCCTGACCCGCTACACAAGTCTATAATATTAACACTATTGTTTTTATTTGTTTTTAATATATTTGTAACAAAATTCACCAAAACACTAGTGTCATCTCTTGGAATCAAAACTCCTTCACCAATTTCAAACTCTAAACCCATAAATTCCCACCTTTTCAGAATATATTGTATGGGAATTCTGTCTTTTCTTAAGCTTAAAATATTTAAAATTTCATTAATTTTATCTTGCGATAATATTTTATTCTTATTCAAAATCAGACTTTTTAAATCTATATTTAATATATATTTAAAAATAATTTGTATTTCTGATCTGCCACAAATACCTATACTTTCTAAAAAATCACACGAATACTTGTACAACTCTCCAATTGTCATAACTGATTTTTCTCCAGATTTAACTTGAGCTTATAGGAAAATCAACAGTAACCGTAGTACCAAAATTTTCTTCACTAATTATATTTAGCTCGCCATTATGCAAATTTACTAGCTCATTTACAATCGCAAGGCCTATTCCTGAACCTTTTTTCGTGTAATTAGCTTTATAAAACTTCTTTGTCACATTAGGCAAATGTTTCGCTGGGATACCGCAACCATTATCTGTGATTTGAACCGAAATTTTATCGCTTTTCTCACTAACACTAACGCTAATTCCATCACCCTCAGATGTATATTTAAAAGCATTATCTAAAATATTTATAAAAATTTGTTTAATTCTATTTTTATCCCCAATTATAAAAGAAACACTTTTAGGTTCATTATATAATAAAGTTTTCTTTTCAGTTTCAGCTCTGTTTTTGAACATATAAACCGCTTCACCTAATTCAGCTAAAATATCTATTTTTTCTGTAATTAAATCTATTTTTTTGTCTTTTATACTTGAAAAATCTAGCATACTTTCAACTATCCATGACAGTCGACCAGCCTCTCGCACAATAGTGTCTAGACCTCTATCAATAGTATTAGTGTCATTTGGATCACAAATTTGCATAGTTTCTGCCCATCCCTTAATAGCTGTCAAAGGAGTTCTCAACTCATGCGAAACAGAAGAAACAAAATCATTTTTTATTTTTTCAGAATTTTTAAGTTCATTTATTACAAAATTTAAAATTTTATTAATTCTATCTATACTATTATTATAACTTTTATTTTTAGAATTTATATCATAATCTTTATTTAATAATATTTCCGAGTTTTCACACATTTTACTAATATTATTTAAATATTCACTTACTAAATTTATATCCTTAATTTCTAAAAAAACAACAAAAACCAATTCTAAAATTAATATAACAAAAATTCCAAAAAAGCAAAATTTAATCATGTTTTTATTAAAATTAAAATAATTAAATAAAAATATAAAAAAAGAAATTAATAACGCACCTAAAAAAAACATTTCGAAAAATACTTTTTTGCTAATATGTTTTTTATATTTTTTTAACTCTCCCATTTATATCCCATGCCCCAAACCGTAATAATGTGCTCCGGAACAGACGGTTTATCTTCTATTTTCATACGCAAACGTCTTATATTTACGTCAACTATTTTCTCCTCACTAGTTTTCGATTCTCCCCAAACTTGATGAAATATTTGTGGCCGACTCAAAACAGTGCCTGGATTGGAAAAAAAATATTCCATAATTTGGAATTCAACTTGAGTCAATTCTATAACTTTTCCACGTTTTTTCAACGCTCTGTTCCTAAGATTTAGTATAAACTCGCCAAATTTTATTTCTTCTTGAAACTTGTTTTCAATTCTCATTGAATTTAAAGCTACTCGTCTATATAATGCATCTACACGTGCTACAAGCTCCGACGGACTGAATGGCTTTGT
>CAYYWE010000096.1:0-3167 GCA_964475315.1 uncultured Eubacteriales bacterium | reverse complement strand
ACAAACGCAAGGTACTTCATGGCGATCCGCACTGGTGTGACCATCAGTGTCTTAAAAGCGTGGATGGATGGAGGAAGGAAGGAATCTGCAGAGCAATTGACGGGAGTCTTAAGGAGACAGTTTACTTTTTTGCAACTTCCCTTTCAATAAAGATTTATGAAAAACTATTACTGTAAATTTGTATATTCTTTGTTTGTTTTCTATCTATACAGATAAGATATGCTTACATAAATATCATTTGCTTGGCTGACTATCACAACAAAAAACAGTCCCAAGGTATAAAACCTTGAGACTGTTTTGGCGCGGAAGGAGGGATTTGAACCCTCGCACGGTTTTACCCGCCTACTCCCTTAGCAGGGGAGCCCCTTCAGCCACTTGGGTACTTCTGCATGCTGAATCAATATATGATAAAGGATAATTTTTCTTCTGGCGGAGAGAGTGGGATTCGAACCCACGGTCCCTTGCGGGATCACCAGTTTTCAAGACTGGCTCCTTAAACCACTCGGACACCTCTCCCGAACACACTGCCTAGTATTTTATCACATATAAAATATTTGTCAATTAAAAATTAATTAATAAAAGCCGTTTTTTTGGCAAAGTATTCCCCCCATTTTCATTAAACTTAAAAATGGGGATAAATATTATTTTATAAAATATTTTGTCATATACTCTACTTACTCTGTTTGCTTTTTTCTTCTTTGTTACTACCTAATCTGTCTCTAAAAATTTTTTCAACCTTTTAACGACATTTTGTTTTAAATTTCCATAAAAAAATTGATAATCATAAGTATGGTAAGACCCTTCATGTTTTATACTTGCCAAACCATTGGTATATTCATTAATTTTGTTAACAATAGTCTCATATAACTCATTATTATCAAATGTTAATCCGAGAGTCTTTCGGTCTGTAATTTCAATTCCAGTAATCAATTTTTCAATTTTGTTACCTGTCATACCGTCAGTTATAACATTTCCAGTACTAGAATCGAAAAATAAAGATAAAGAGCTTTGTTTAGTACCAGTAGTTCCATTCCAAGTCAAAGGATTTACACATAAATTATTTGTTCCCTTTGGAACGATTACAGTATCATTTATTTTTCCATCTTCGCAGTTAAAAGAAATTACACAGCCAGTCCCGTCTTCATCGCTTGCTATTGAAAATCCGCTTTTTTCAGCGTCGTCTTCTGTATATCTCCAACCAATTGCATAGCACGCTACTAAATTACCTTTTAATTTATCTTTGAAGTCTTTTAGTAACCTGACACACATGTCCGCACCTTGTGAGAATCCAGCCAATATTACTGGTTTTTCGTTATTAGTATTATTCAAATAGTACTCAAAAGCATCTTTTACGTCAGAATATGCAATTTTTAAATATTCTTCATTATCATCTGTAGTAAAATAAGTATCAAAACGTGCCTGTCTGTAGAATGGTGCAAAAAAGCGTCTTTTTAAATCCGCACCTTCTTCACTTGCATAATAGCTATCTAAAGTACTATCATCTGTGCTATTGTCATATATTCCTCGTTGAATTTTGACAACAGTTGTAAACGCTGAACGTGCTGTTAAGTCGTTTATAGACATATTGACCGCTTTGGTAGTGTCATCATGAACGGTCGGGGCTACAAAAAACACATCAGCTTTAGCATCTTCTTCTGAGTCGTCAAAAACTGCCCAACATTTAGTAGAGTCCTTATCTTGGTATGACGAGACACTAAAACTTAGAGTTACTGTCACATCTTCAGTATATGAACCAGATTTGCCGATAGCTTCGAGTTTGATATTCATGTTAGAATTACTTGTAGTAGATTCAGCAGCGTAAGAAATACTAGAATCATTAACTAGAGCTTGACCCATCAGGCCGAAAAAGATTCCTAAGCATAACATAGTTTTTCTGAATTTATTACTAAACATAAGA
This sequence comes from uncultured Eubacteriales bacterium, assembly GCA_964475315.1. Classification (GTDB taxonomy): domain Bacteria; phylum Bacillota; class Clostridia; order Oscillospirales; family Acutalibacteraceae; genus UMGS1491. The sequence goes on along the minus strand of CAYYWE010000096.1, from coordinate 1,249 downwards.
GCAATAATCAGGGAAACAACAGCTACACCAGTAAGGACCAAAATAGTTTTTAGATCACTGTGACCTGTTTTATAACTTTCATCGATGTCATTGTCATTATTGCTAGAGTTGTTAATATCATCTGAAGTTAAACCGAGTTCTGCTAATTCTTCTGGGTCATAAAGAGCATATGGACTAAAATGGCTGGTGGTAAAAGTAAGATATTCTACATTATCAACAGTCTCGAGTGTTTCAACAAACTCTTCGTCTTTGCCAGTGGAAACAAATAGAGCTTGTAATTCTTCGGCATCCCAACCATTTGGGACTTGAATATAAACTTTAACATAACCGTTAAATTTAGTTATTAATTCAGAACCTTCATTATTATTTTTTTTTAAAGTTAAATCAAAAAATGTAACTCTTTGCATATTTGATTGGTCGTCTAAATTTTTCAAATGAGTCTCATAGTCACTATGACTCGAATCAATAGATTCAACATTAAATTCGGCGTCAAGCGGGACAACATCAGGTGAAGCTACGAGACCAACTTGAATTTCTTCGTCACCGACTTTTACAGTTTTAAAACTAGAAAAACCAATTTTGATATTATCAATTTCTACAGTTTCAACTTCAGGTGTATTTTTATTTGTAGCTGCGTCTATTTTTTCAGGCAACTCAGCTTTAATTTGCTCAACTATGTAATCGGGTAAATCATCGCCAAATTTCAAGTCACAAACAAAAACGCTGTAAGTATTTTTATTAGTCAATTTCACGGTAAAATTAGCGGTATCAAGAAGAGAGTAATTATCTTTATCTGTAGTAATTTCTATAGTGACATTATCATCATTTGTCGCTGTAGCAGAAATAGACTTCATGCTTGTACCAGTTGTGCTATCAGTATTATTATCAATACTCTCACTAATGCAAAAAGCATTATTAAATCTGCTAAAAACAAACATAAAACTAAGCATAAATATTAAAAAAATTTTTTTATATCCATTTTTTTTATTTAAATTATACATAAATACTATACCTCCATAAAACAAATTCATGTCGGAGAATATAACACGTAATATATAAATTTTCAATATAATTTCTCAAAAAACATGTAATTTAAAAAAATTTTTGTGTATTTTATATAAAAACACTAATTTGTTTTTAGAAAAAATTTTAATTTTAGTTGCATAAATATATTGAACTTTTTTTAATTAAATAGTATTATTTACACAAAATATTATATATTGTAATTTTTTAGAATTATCAGGTGGTG
>CAYYWE010000095.1:0-3270 GCA_964475315.1 uncultured Eubacteriales bacterium | reverse complement strand
CCAAAGAAAAATCGCAAAAATCCGTGGAAATACGACAAAATACTTTATAAACAGCCTAATAAAAAATACAAAAAATAATTGACAAACTATTTTATATATTATAAAATAATGAATTGTATCGTAATGCGTAATTTTGTTTATTATGAAAAAATTAAATAGGAGTGCAATATTTGGTAAAATTTTGTAAATCTCAATTTTTTGTTTAAGTAACTCGTATATATAAAATTTTAAGTAAAATATATTTTATATTTTGGGTTATCTTGATTAATTTTTTGTTTTTTGTATTATTTAAATATTTAAAATGTCAGGAAATGGAGTGTTTTAAATTTATGGTAAATGTCAAACCTGTGAATTACGGCAAGACTACCAGAATGAGTTTTTCTAAGATTGATGAGGTTATAAAATTACCTAATTTACTTGAAGTTCAAAAAGATTCGTATGAATGGTTCCTGAGAGAAGGCTTAAGAGAAGTTTTTAAAGATATTTCAGGAATATGTGATCACACAGGAAACTTGGTACTTGATTTTATAGATTATAGTTTAGATATGACACATCCGAATTATACTATAGCTGAGTGTAAAGAAAAAGATACAACTTATGCAGCACCGTTAAGAGTGACAGCAAGGTTACTAAATAAATCTAATGGTCAAGTCAAAGAATCAGATGTGTTTATGGGCGATTTTCCGTTAATGACAGACAGTGGAACTTTTGTTATAAACGGGGCAGAGCGCGTTGTAATATCACAATTAGTAAGATCTCCTGGCGTTTATTTTAAAATGGACTATGACAAAATAGGGAAAGAATTGTTTAGTTCTACTTTAATACCTAATAGGGGAGCTTGGTTGGAATACGAAACAGACTCGAATGATATTATGTACGTAAGAATAGACAAAAACAGAAAGATCCCCATTACTGTATTTATAAGAGCACTAGGATTGTCAAGTAATGTAGAAATATTAGAATATTTTGGTGACGACGATAGAATAATTTCTACTCTGGAAAAAGATCCATGTAATAATACAGAAGAGGCTTTGTTTGAAGTTTACAGAAAATTAAGACCTGGCGAACCACCAACTCTAGAAAATTCGCAAGCACATTTAAATTCGCTGCTGTTTGATGCCAGAAGATATGACATGTCTAGAGTTGGCAGGTATAAATTTAATAAAAAATTAAGTATAGCTCACAGAATTAAAGATCAAGTTTTATCTAGACCTGTAGCTAATCCAATGACTGGTGAAATAATAGGTGATATAGACGAAGTAATAAGTTTAGAAAAAGCTCTTGAATTGGAAAATTCAGGTGTGTTTGAAGTGTATTTAAAAATTGGCGACAAAGAAGTAAAAGTAATATCAAATGGTATGGTTGAAATAAATAATTTTGTGAATTTTGACGCACATAAAGAATGTAACGTCAAAGAAAAAGTTAGATTTGATATTTTATGTGATATTTTAAATAAAAATTTAACTGAAATTGAAATAAAAAGAGAGATTAGAAATAGACTAGAAGAATTAATTCCTAATTATATTACTGTAGATGATATTTTTGCTTCTATTAATTATGTAAATAACTTAAGTTTTGGTTTAGGAATTACTGATGATATTGATCATTTGGGTAACAGAAGAATTAGATCTGTAGGAGAATTGTTACAAAATCAGTTTAGATTAGGTTTTGCAAGATTAGAAAGAGTTATTCGTGAGAGAATGACTTTACAAGCTCAAGACCTAGATGTGATTAATCCTAATGCTTTAATAAATATTAGGCCTATAGTAGCAGCTATTAAAGAATTTTTTGGTTCTTCACCATTATCACAATTTATGGATCAAACCAATCCGTTATCTGAGTTAACGCACAAGAGAAGGCTTTCGGCTTTAGGGCCTGGAGGATTGTCACGTGATAGAGCAGGATTCGAAGTTCGAGATGTACATTATAGTCACTATGGTCGTATGTGCCCTATTGAAACACCAGAAGGGCCTAACATTGGTTTGATTTCTTACTTATCTACATTTGCGAAAGTAAATAAATACGGTTTTATAGAAACTCCATTTAGAAAAATAGACAAAAACACTGGTAGAGTTACAGATGAAGTAATATACATGACAGCAGACGAAGAGGATGAATATATAGTTGCACAGGGAAGTGAGCCACTTGATGAGAACAATAGATTTGTAAATACAAAAGTACACTGTAGATACAGAGATCAATTTGTAGAAGTCGAGAGAGAAAGTGCTGACTTTATGGATGTTTCTCCAAAAATGGTTGTTTCTGTTGCTACGGCCATGATACCGTTTTTAGAGAATGACGACGCTAATCGTGCACTTATGGGTTCAAACATGCAAAAACAAGCAGTTCCGTTATTAAGATCAGAGGCACCAATAGTAGGTACTGGTATAGAATATAAAGCCGGAGTAGACTCAGGAGTATGTGTAGTAGCAAAAGAATCAGGTATAGTAAAGTACGTAAGTGCCAATAAAATTATAGTAAGATATAACTCTGGTAAAGAAGAAACTTTTGAGTTGATTAAATTTACTAGATCAAACCAAAGTACTTGCATAAATCAGGTTCCAATAGTATCAGTGGGAGATAAATTTGAAGCGGGTTCTGTACTTGCTGACGGTCCAGCTACTGATCATGGTGAAATAAGTCTAGGCAAAAATGCCCTTATTGGGTTTATGACTTGGGAAGGATATAATTACGAAGATGCTGTATTAATAAGTGAAAGAATAGTCCGTGAAGATATATATACTTCTATTCATATCGAAGAGTATCAAATAGAGTCCAGAAGAAATAACTCGTGATATACCTAATGTAAACGAAGATTTATTAAAAGATCTGGATGAAAATGGTATTATAAGAGTTGGGGCAGAAGTAAGATCTGGTGATATATTAGTTGGGAAAGTAACACCAAAAGGTGAAACCGAACTTACCGCTGAAGAGAGATTGTTAAGAGCCATATTCGGTGAAAAAGCTCGTGAAGTTAGAGATACTTCTTTGAGAGTCCCTCATGGTGAGTATGGAATAGTGGTAGACGTAAAAGTATTTACGCGTGAAAATAGTAAAAACGAATTGCAACCCGGTGTAAATAAAATTGTAAGATGTTATATAGCACAAAAAAGAAAATTATCTGTAGGAGATAAAATGGCTGGTAGACATGGTAATAAGGGTGTTGTGTCAAGAATATTACCAGTAGAAGATATGCCATTTTTGCCTGATGGTACGCCATTAGATATACTTTTAAATCCACTTGGAGTTCCATCTCGTATGAATATCGGT
>CAYYWE010000094.1:0-3309 GCA_964475315.1 uncultured Eubacteriales bacterium | reverse complement strand
AGCTCGCTTAGTGTTAATTGTTTCTGAAAAACTTTATTTTGGAATATAAACATCGTTCAATGACGCCCGCCGTTCCCTTGATCTTAATATGAAAAAAGCAACAGATTAAACAGTTTTTTAAAAATCACTCAAAGATAATTTCCGGGTAGTTTTTGGTTATATATAGAAGACCGAACTAATATTTTTATGAAATTTTAACAAAATTGATTTTATTATATTTTTAACATAAAATTGTGGCTCCACCCAGCACATATCCAAGATTATCATAAAAAACTATGCTTTGCCCCGGAGCAGGAAAGTATAGTGCTTGCTCCAATTTAACTTGGATCATATTATTTTCCAAAAAAAATAGTTCACACTGTATTAATCTAGAGACAGATCTTAGTTTGGCAAAAATTTGTGAATTATATATCATTTTTTTGTTTACAAAATCAAAATCAGTACAAATTAAACATTTTTTTGCTCCATCACAGTAATCTCCTAAAGTTATTTCATTGGTTTCACTATTTATTTTGGTCACATAAATTCGCTTCCCTAGTGAAATTTCCAATTTTTTTCGTTGACCAATTGTATAATTCATAATTCCTTTGTGAATACCAAGATAGTTATTGTCAGCATCTATAAAATTTCCAGATTTTAAGCTATTGTCAATATATTCTTGGAAATTATCGTAATTTTTTATGAACTTTTTATAATTTTGGCCTTTTACAAAACATATATCTTGACTGTCTTTCTTTTCTGATACAGGTAAATTGTATTTTTTAGCCAAATTACGCACTTCTGGTTTTGTTAGATTTTCAAGAGGAAAAATTATATGTTTAAGCTGATTTTGGTCTAATTTGTACAAAAAATAGCTTTGATCTTTTTTGAAATTAGACTTTTTTAACATCCAGATTTTTTCTAAACTATTATATTTAATTTGTGCATAATGCCCTGTTGCAACAAAATCATAACCTAATTCCAAAGACTTATTAAGCATAAAACCGAATTTTATAAATTTATTACACATAATACACGGATTTGGAGTTCGTGCATTAACATATTCTCGTACAAAATAATCCAAAACATATTTTTTAAATTCTTTTCGAAAATCAAGAATTGTATAATTTATGCCTAAAATTTCAGATACTTTTTTTGCGTCTTGAACAGATCTTTCGGCTTCTATACTGTCATATAGCAGTAAAGTAGTCCCAGTAACATCATGATTTTGTTCAACTAAAATAGCGGCCGCCACTGAACTATCTACGCCGCCACTCATACCTATCAAAATTTTAGACAATTTTTTACCTCCAAATTATCATTGTTTTTGTCAAAAATTAGTACTATAAATGCTAGAAATCAAATCATCTTCTGGAACGTCTGTCAATACTATACCAAATTTTTGATTTTCATTGTCATTTACATACTTTTTAAACTCGGGATTAATTTGTTTTGCTATGATCTCAGGGCAATACGGACCCATACAACTCACAAAATTTATAATAAATTCATTGTATTTATTTTCTTCTTTCCAAACAGCATCATAAAATTCTTTTATACAAGCTATTTTATCAGACTTCGTTTTGGCTTCGTATTTATCCTGCAAAAGAGTCTTTACACCACCAAGTTTGCTATTTCCAAGGGTACAATTATCCGGCCAACCGACATATCTGTAGGCACCATCTGGATGTTTATTTCGAGAAACTACAATAAATTTTCCCCGTACGTCGCCCATAGTTAACTCACTCATAGATTTATTATTACTAGTGTCACTATACATATTTGAACTATATTTTTCTAAAATTTTATTTAACTCTGTTAAATAATCTTTGTTTTTTTTAACAAGAGTACCTTCGGGCTTCAATTGTATTATAACAGTTTCACTTGGATTTTTGTTCAAGAAACTTTTAATTTTATCTAAAACTTTTGTTAGAGTTAACTTGTTTTTTTTGACAGTCCAAGCACTCGTGTAACACACAACACCCGCATGGTTTACGTCCATGTCAACATCAAGTCGAATATCTAGATATCTTATACCACTGTTAAGCTGCTGAGTAATAGATTTATCTTGACACGAAGCTACTATACCACTTACATATCCAGCAGTGTACCTGGTCCCACTGTCATGGGTACCTGGAATATTAATATCATATAAAAAAATTTCGTCTTTTATATTAGACATCCAGGTGCTAGATTTCATGCTTTGAGCTTCTGGGTCCTCATTTGGTAATACAAAAAATATCAAACATATACAAAATAAACTTACACATGTGCCAATTATAGATAGTTTTTTTTTGTTTGTTTTTTTGGTCATAAAAATTCTCCTTTCTAAGAATAAAATTAAATTCAAAAATATTATATATGATACTCAATAAAAATACATCCTATTAAAGCATTTTTGTTCTAATCCAACTGAAAAGTTAAGTAAGTTTTCTGTGAGAGAGGATAATTTTTTATAACAAAATTATGATACAAATATAAAAAAGTTTATAATGATTTTAATAATTTAAAAACTAAAATTATTAATGTGAAATAATTGGTTAACATGGAATATTTTAACAAAAAAATACGTATAAATTCTCCACAGGGAGGATTTGATACTAATGAAAGTCTGGGTATTGAACCGAAAAAAATTATTAATAATTACCGGGTGTGTAATTACAGGGCTGGTCGGAATAGCTGGTTTTACTGGTAATCAAATTTTGAGAGCACAAGAACGAAAGTTACCTATATATTGTGTTGACAAAAAAGATAAAGTAGTAAGCTTGTCATTTGATGCTGCATGGGGAAACGAGCAAACTCAAACGCTTTTGGATATTTTAAAAGAAAAAGATGTCAAAAGTACATTTTTTTTGGTAGGGTTTTGGGCCGAAAAGTATCCTGAGTCCGTGAAAGCTATATATGACGCTGGTCATGACGTAGGAAACCATTCTGATACGCACCCACACTTACCAAAATTAGAAAAAGAAAAAATTATTTCACAAATTGAAGACTGTAACAAAAAAATTGAGAATTCTGGAGCGCCAAGACCAGTGTTGTTTAGACCACCTTATGGGGATTACAATAATTCTGTAGTCGAAACTACAAATGAATTAAATATGCATTGTATACAATGGGACGTAGACAGCCTAGACTGGAAAGACCCTAGTGCTGATGAGATGGTCAAAAGAATAAAAAATAAAATAAAACCCGGGTCTATAATTTTAATGCATAATGGTGCTAAAAACACGCCAGAAGCCTTACCAAAAATTATAGATATGATTAAGAGTGAAGGTTACCAGATAGTACCAATTTCTGAGATAATTTACAAAGAAAATTATTTTATAGACA
>CAYYWE010000093.1:0-3337 GCA_964475315.1 uncultured Eubacteriales bacterium | reverse complement strand
GGCAAACAAAAACAAAGTCAAAATATGTAAATTTTGTAATAAAAAATTATATTTAATAATAAAAATTATTTATAAATTTATATCTCAAGGAGAGATTTAAAATTGGATTATAATATAACAAAAGATATATTATCAGTTAAAGAACTAGTATTTGAAGGTACTAAAGAAGTACCTATTGATTTAGATTTTTCTTTGCCTGATTATTGTCCAGACGTACAAAAAATTTTAAAATGTAGAGTTTCTCCTGATATTTTTTCTAGAAATATTTCAGGTGACAGATTAAATGTAGAAGGTTCAGCTAAAATTCGAGTTTTGTATTCAGACTCTGATAATAATAAAATTAGGTGTTGCGAAAATAGTATCCCGTTTTCATGCTCTATAGATATTAAGAACTCTCCTGAAAATTGTTTTGATATAATTATGCCAAAATTAGAGTATGTAAATTGTAGAGCTATAAGCCCAAGAAAAATTGATATTCACGGTGCTATATCATTATTTACACAAATTTTTAATAAAAACAATCTTGAAGTTTCTAGTAATATTAACTCTCCTGATATACAACAAAAAATTTTAAATTTAAAATTAAATAATTTAATTTCTACAGGTCAACAACAGTTTTCTATAAATGAAGTTTTAGAGTTACCTGAAAATAAAAACCCTCCTGAAAATATTATTAACTCAAATATATATTTAATTATAAACAGTTACAAAAACATGAATAATAAAACTGTAATAAAAGGTAATTTAATAATAAAAATTTTGTACATAGATGATTTGTCCAGTAATCACACTGAAATTTTAGATTATAGTATTCCTATAAGCCAAATTATAGACGTTCCTGGTATAGACGAAAACTCAATTTGTGTTATAAATACGAATGTTTTAAGCCATGAAGAAATTATAAATTCAAGTAATAATTCTAATTTAATTTCATGTGATATTAAAATTTTGGCTACAGTTTCGGGTTATAGTCCAAAAGAAATTAATATTATTTCAGATGTCTATTCTACAGATTATAATCTAGATATTTTGACAAAAAATACAAAAATTTGTTATTTTACCGAAAAAATTTATGAAAATTTAAATTTTAAAAGTAATATTTCTATCGGTGATCAAAATCAAAATAATTCAAATATTTCTAAAATTATAGACATTTGGACTGATAATTATGTTAATAACTTTTTAATTTTAGATAATAATAATTTAGAATTAAAAAATAAAATTAATGTTTGTATTTTATATGGAGATAGCCAAGATAATCCAGTTTATACAGAAAGAATTATAGAATTTGATAAATTATTAAATAATATTTTAGAAAATAATAATATTAATTCACAAAATTTTATAGTCAAGACTAAGATTATACCTGAAAATATTAATTATAGTATATTAAATTCTAATGAAATAGAACTGAAAATTGATTTTGTTTTAACTGGCGAAATATATATTTCCCAAAAATTTAACATGATTACTGATATTATTACAGACGAATCTAAAAATATTGAAAAAGATAACAGTTCTCTTACGGTATATTATGCATGTAAAGACGAGACTATTTGGGATATAGCGCGTAAATATCACACTTCTCCAGATATGATAAAAAACGAAAACAATTTATCTGAAGAAATAATTTCCAGTAATTCTATGTTATTAATTCCAATTAAATAAATAATTAGAACTAATTTTTAAATTAATAAAATTTCAGGAGGACTAAATTGGAAGAACGTAATATTTATCAAGATATTTCAGAGAGAACCAACGGTGATATTTATATTGGTGTAGTCGGTCCTGTCCGTACGGGTAAGTCTACTTTTATTAAAAAATTTATGGACACTCTAGTAATACCTAATATTCTGGATCAAAATCAAAAAGAAAGAGCTATCGACGAACTCCCCCAGTCTGCCGCCGGTCGAACTATAATGACTACAGAACCGAAGTTTATTCCCGAAGATGCCGTTGAAGTAAATATAAACAATACATCTAGTTTTAAAACTCGCATGATAGATTGTGTTGGATATATTATCCCAAGTGCGTTGGGCTACATCGAAAACGATTCTCCACGAATGGTTATGACTCCGTGGTTCGAAGAAGAAATACCATTTAACATGGCAGCCGAAATAGGCACCAAAAAAGTCATTACTGATCATTCCACCGTAGGCTTAGTAGTCACAACGGACGGTTCTATAAGTGAACTAGAACGTTCTGAATATGAAGAGGCCGAAGAACGTGTTATAAACGAACTAAAAGAAATTAACAAACCGTTTGTAATATTATTAAATAGTATGTACCCATATTCGCAAAATACTAAAGAACTTGCAGAAAAATTGTCTAAAAAATACCAAGTGCCAATTATACCAGTCAACTGTAACGAACTGGAAGAAAACGAAATCAAACGAATCTTAGCAGAATTGTTATTTGAATTTCCCATAAAAGAAATTAAAATAGACGTTCCCAGATGGCTTACACCATTAGAAAAAAATCACTGGCTACGTGAGTCAATATATTCTTGTATTTCTAATACTGCAAAAAATATCTCGAAAATCAGTGAAATCCAAAAAATGATAGAAAGTATGTCAGACTGCAAATACATAAAATCTTCTGAAATTACATCTATAGACTTAGGCAAAGGTACGGCAAAAATAACTGTAATTTTACACCCTGATTTATTTTTTAAAGTTTTAGCCGAAAAAACTGGTATCGAAGTTCAAGATGAATGTTCTCTCATGGACTGTATGTCAGATTTATCAAACTTGAAGCAAAAATACGCAAGAATAGCCGAAGCTTACGATGAAGTCAATGAGTCAGGTTATGGCATAGTAATGCCAACCCTCGAAGAACTAAAACTAGATGAGCCTGAAATTATAAAACAAAACGGCAAATACGGAGTCAAACTTAGAGCCTCTGCCCCTTCTGTACATATGATGAAGACTACTATTATGACCGAGGTAACACCTATAGTTGGCTCAGAACAACAATCTGAAGAATTAATTATGTACTTAATGCGCGAGTTCGAAGAAAATCCAAGTAAAATCTGGGAGTCCAACATATTTGGAAAATCACTGCACGAACTTGTAAACGAAGGCTTACACAACAAATTATACCGTATGCCTCCCGAAGCTCGCGCCAAAATTAAAGAAACTATCGAAAGAATTATTAACGAGGGTTGCAATGGGCTAATTTGTATTATTATTTAATATTTAAAATTTGTGTTTACAAATAATGAGACCACTAAAACCCATCAACCACTTAAATTCACTCTCAAATTCAAATTTTAGAGAGTGAATTTTTGTATGTAGAAAACCACGCGATAGTCGCGTGGTTCAGTGATAGCTTAAGC
>CAYYWE010000092.1:0-3341 GCA_964475315.1 uncultured Eubacteriales bacterium | reverse complement strand
TTATTCTCTGGTCCATAAGAAATATATTTAATATTATTAATAATTTTTTTAATATTATTAATATCTTCATCAAAACACATAAATAATATATTATTATTAAATTTTGATTTAATAAAATTAATATAACTTTCAGAATTTGAATTTACTAAAATTACTTGTGCTTTTGGCGCATAATGTTTGTATTTGGTACCAGGAGAAATAATTTTATTATTATTATTAAATTTTAAATATACAGAATTGTCTATAATAATACGAGTATTTAATATATTTTCTATCTGTTCTTGGGTTACAAAACCTGGTCTTAACAATCTGGGAGTTTCTTCTAAAAAAGAAATAACAGTAGACTCAAGACCTATATTACAAGTTCCGCCATCTAGAATTCCGTGAACTTTGTTATCTAAATCCTGTACAACATGCTCAAAACACGTAGGACTAGGCTTACCAGAAGAATTAGCTGAAGGTGCTACTAGTGGAAAACCACATTTTTGTATAATTTCTTGAGTAATTTTATGGGCTGGCAATCTAATTGCAACTGAATCCAAATTCCCTGTTATATTATCTGGGACAGTACTTTTTTTGTGTAATATAATAGTCAACGGCCCAGGCCAAAGTTCTTCAACTAGTTTTTGGGGTTGTTTATTAAAATTATCACTTAAATTATATATATTATTTATATCACAAATATGAACTATCAATGGATTATCATTAGGTCTGTTCTTTGCACGAAAAATATTATTTACAGCCTGAGAGTCATACATATTCCCAGCCAGACCATATACAGTCTCTGTAGGAATCGCAACTATGCCACCAGATTTTAATATCTCCACAGCCGTATTTATATCTTTTGTATTATTTTTTAAATATTTAGTTTTTATATTAATATTATTAATTTATCTCACTCTTTTGTATTTTTATTTTCAAAAATTACTTTCACCAGCAAGTTTAGAAGCTCTATCAGCGGTACTTAAAGCATCTATAATTTCATCTATATTTCCGTTTAATATATCTTCTAGTTTATATAAAGTAAGAGAAATTCTATGATCTGTCATGCGACTCTGTGGGTAGTTATAAGTTCTGATTCTTTCTGATCTATCACCTGTACCGACTTGTGATTTTCTCTCCTCGGCAAGGGCACTGTTTTGCTCTCGCTTTTTAGCTTCGAGTAGCCTAGATTTTAGCACTTTCATGGCTTTGTCTTTATTTTTATACTGGCTTCTTTCGTCCTGACATTCAACCACAACACCCGTTGGAATATGCGTAATTCTTATAGCCGACTCAGTTTTATTAACATGTTGCCCACCAGCACCACCAGCTCTGTAAGTATCAATTTGTAAATCACTAGGATTTATTTCTATTTCAACATCTTCAGCTTCCGGTAAAACAGCAACCGTAACCGTAGAAGTATGAACACGACCTTGAGCTTCAGTGTCCGGAACTCTTTGTACCCTGTGAACTCCACTTTCGTATTTAAATTTTGAATATGCACCTTCACCAGTTATCATAAAACTTACTTCTTTAAGTCCACCTAACTGTGTTTCGTTAATATTTAAAACTTCAGATTTCCATCTTTTATTTTGTGCATACATATTGTACATTCTAAACAAAACACTTGAAAACAACGCAGCTTCCTCTCCGCCAGCCCCTGCACGTATTTCTATAATTACATTTCGGTCATCATTAGGATCTTTCGGCAACAACAAAATTTTTAACTCTTCAGAAACTTTTTCTATTTTCTCTTTACATTCTTGCACTTCAAATTCAGCCATTTCTTTTAGTTCTTTATCTAAATTACTTTCTAATAATATTTCTTTGGTTTCTTCTAAATTTTTTAATTTTAATTTGTATTCTCTATATTTCTCTACTACTGGAGTTAAATTTTTTAACTCTTTCATAAGAATCTTATATTTTTCTTGGTTTGATATTATATCGGGATCGCATAAATCCTGATTAATTTCTTCAAATCTTTTTTCTGTTAGCTCGAGCTTCCCAAACATAAACTATTCCCCCGGTGTAATTTCTGTTTTTAATTATACTATTTGCTAAAAAATAATAAAATAAGAAATATCAAGCAAAAACTTTTTAAACTGTTTTTTCTACTACCACTGACATATTTTATAATAAATATCCAAACTATAGCACCCAAACAGTATAATAAAATCTAACAAAAAACGCAGATTGTTTTTTTCTAAAATAACATTTAATCAACATTAGACTTCTTACAAAATCAACGTATGAAAGAGCAGGCAAACCATCAATGGGAGACAAACTATTTCAGAAATTTTATTTTATTCCAGAAAAAAAGGAGTTAACAAATATCACAAAAATTAAAAAAAGCAAAAAAGTACCCCCCACAAAACCAGACAGATCTACCTAAATAATAGCAAAATTTTAAATGAAAAAGTCAAAAACGAGCACACTTCTGAAAAATATCGTAATCGCAGAAAGCGCTTCGTTCTTAGATATAATTTAATCTCTTCTATTTGCAATTATGAACTTTTGTCCTGATTTCTCAAGGGGTCTAATGAAGGTTTTTTCCTTCGGTCATCGGTTTTGGTTTGTAAACTTATTTTTTTCTATTCACCACAATCCAAGGCTCCTATGATTTTTTATATTTTATCATAGAAGACCTTGATACTTTTAATTTTACAGGCTTTTTTTCATAGGCTCTATAAGCAGCCCAGGTCTACTCTCCGAAGATAATTATTGTTGTAAAGTTCACCTTTTTTATTGCGAAAAATATCATGGGAGTTAATAAATTCCTCTCTGTGCATCACAAATCCATCTCCACATTCTTCACAAATAAATAATCTCATCTTTTCTTGACATGTATGAAAATGATGCCCAGTGAGTTTACCACATTTTTTACCACATTTTTTACCACATTTTGCACAATATGTATATAAAACAGGCTCTTTATAACCTCTTTTATCTTGTAAAATTCTAAATATTTCTTCAAATAATCCACTATAATGCTGTAATGCACAGTCTTGGCTGCCATAACCTCTATAGGGAGATGTGCTAAAAGATCTATATACTTCTAACATAGAATCATTTAATTGATCTTTGTTTTGAAACGGAGTAAAACCTAATTCTATTTTTTGTTTTTTATTGGCAAGATATGGTTTATATTCATCACCTTTATCAGCAAAAATATTATTACTAAAGTTACAAAACAATAAACTTAATGCAAATGATGTAGAAAAAGTCTTTTTAATACACAATTTAAGTTTTTTCTTCAAACGTATAACCTTCTTAATTAATATAATTAAATATAGCCTAAATTAAATTCGCGAATATTTTGACTACAATTTTAATTATACAAATTAACAAAAAATTATTAT
>CAYYWE010000091.1:0-3385 GCA_964475315.1 uncultured Eubacteriales bacterium | reverse complement strand
TCATATTTCATTCCACCATTATACCATATGTTTTTGATTTCGCAAAAAGTCTATTACTAAATAGTCTAAAAATTTATTGGAAACACTACTTGAATTTTGGTTTTTACCAAAAATTTCTATAAATATAGAAAAATTATATTACAAATTCCGAACCATAAAACCCTTGTTCAATACAAAATCAAACAAGGGTTTTGGTGGTTGATAGTTTTTGTTGTCTACTTTTGCTTAATATTATAGATAGAATATTTAGCTTGGTATATCTGGTATTTTATGACCAGCTAAAGTTGCTCCAGCACCACCTGCAGCACCTACAGCCCCTCCAGCTACAGCCCCTGCGAGACTGGCACAGGTGGTACGAGCTACTAACTTGGTGATGCCTTTTACGTAGCTTTCTTTGCCTTTAGACTTTATTAATTCCACCACACCACGACCAGCAGCTATAGCCCCACCAAACACGGCTCCTGCGATTAAACCACCTTCTACACCGTAACCAGCACTTTTTGTGGTATTACTAACTAATTCTTGTTTAGTCACCCCTCCAGAAATATCTTCAAGTTCCTCAGCAGAAACGATTTTAACAGCACTTTTGATAGATTTTATTATTAATTTAATTTCTTTTGGTTCTAGATTAATATTATTTTCTTTCAAAATATTATCAATCTCTTCTTCAGAGTTTGCGGATAATATTTTTTCCATTACTTTCTCGTCAGATAAAACTTGTTCTAACAAATTAATTTGGTTTTTGTCCATAAATAATCAACCTTTCCATGATTTTAATAAAAAATATTATATAACCCATCTAAAAAAAGTCAATATATCATATATTTTTTGTGATATATAACCATTTAAAAATATTTGGTTTTGTGCAAAATTGTTTTTTAATTTTCAAATAAACCATTTATTTTACAGTCTCTTAGGGAAATATAATCATTATCGGCTACAATAATATGATCTATAAATTCTACGTTCATGGTATCAAAAATTGACTGCAATTTTTGTGTGGTTTGTATATCTTCGCGTGAAGGTATAGCAATACCACTTGGGTGATTGTGGGCGATTAAAATTCCGGCTGCATTAAAAACTACTACCAGTTCTATTATTTTTCTGATATTTAACTCGACTTTATTGAAAGTTCCTTGGTTTATTATGCATGTATGTAAAATTTTTTTCTTAACATCTATAAGCATAATGGCTATGATTTCATCGGTCCTGCCTAAGAATTTTTTGGATAATTTTTTAGCCAAATTTTTACGTGTCTCAAAATTGTTTTTAGGTACAATTTCTTTTTCTTCACTGTATACTCGTATTAAATTTAAAATAAATTTTATAAAACATGCACCATTTTCTCCTAAACCTGGTACTGATTTTAGTGAATTAAACGATGTTTCTAAGATATTTGGTATAGATCCGAATTGATCGAGTAATACGTGCGCCAATTCGTTTGTGTTTTTTCGCGGTATAGCATAAAATAATAGCATTTCTACTATTTCGTGTTCAGCGAGAGCTTCTATTCCGTTTGATAAAAACTTTTTTCGGAGTCGATCTCTGTGTCCGTCATGTAAAGATTCTTTCATTTTGGGTCTCCCTAATATTATGATTAATAACTATAAATAAATTATAAAAATAATTTTTTTAGTTTTATTTTACTACATTTTTTGATAAAAAGTGTCTAGATGTTTTAATTAAAATAATTATAATTGGAGGTGTAAATTATAAAAAATATTTGCAAAAAATTAATTTTATTTATGTTTTTAATTAATTTATATAATATTTATATTAAAAGCGCTGGATTTGATTTTATAAAATCTGGTGAAACCCAAAATTGGTT
Source organism: uncultured Eubacteriales bacterium (assembly GCA_964475315.1). GTDB lineage: Bacteria > Bacillota > Clostridia > Oscillospirales > Acutalibacteraceae > UMGS1491. Next base: position 1,557 of record CAYYWE010000091.1, on the reverse strand, counting down.
TTATAATTTTGTATACAATGGTTCAATATTATTATTTGGCGGAATATTATTGATTTTGCTTGCTATCTTGGGTATAATATTTACTTTAGTTCCGAAAAAAAATTCAAAACACAAATTCAAAAATAAAAACACTAAAAAATAATTATTTTGTAAATTGGGGATGAATATTAGTGAGTGATAATATTAAAATTGTAAGAAAAAATTTATCAGAAGGGGTAAATTTTACTTATATTCCTGAGGAAAAGTTTAAAACTACATTAATTTCTTTTTCGATGTTTGTTCCGTTAGATAATAAATATGTATCGAGTAATGCTCTTTTAGCGGATTTATTATCACATTCTTGTAGAAAATATACAAAAATTTCAGATATAAGTAAAAAATTAGAAGATTTGTACGGTGCTTCTATAAGTTCTGGTGTTACGAAACTAGGCGAAAATCATGTAATTACTCTGAGTGCTACCGGATTAAATAGTAAATATGCACAAAATAATACAAATAATATTCTCGAACTTACAAATATTTTATGTGATATGATCTTTGATCCAGATGTAAATATTCAAGATAAAAAATTTAATATTGAAAATTTTAATCAAGAAAAAAGGCAATTAATAGAAGACATTAACTCAGAATTAAACAACAAAAAATTATACGCCAAAAAACGTTGCACAGAAATTATGTGTGCTAACGAAAAATTTAGTATAAATTCACTAGGAACTATAGAACAAGCTGAAAAATTAACACCTGAGTTAATTTTTCAAGCATGGGAAAAATTGTTGAATAATTCCAGAATTGAAATTATAGTTACTGGTTCAATATTTTGCGAACAAATTATTAATTTATTTCAAACAAAACTTTTACAAATTAGTAGAAAAAATATAAATAATTTTAATACAGAAATAGTAAAAAAAACATATGATATTAAAAATATTACAGAATATATGAATATAGTTCAATCGAAATTGGTAATAGGTTTCAGAACGGAAATTTCTGAGGGTGATGACAAAGTATACGCTATGATTTTAATGAATAGTTTATACGGAGGTAATCCTCAGTCTAAATTATTTTTAAATGTTCGTGAAAAGCAAAGCTTATGTTATTATTGTTCTTCTAGATATAATAAACACAAAGGCATTATGTTTGTTGAGAGTGGTGTGGAAAGCAATAATATAGAAAAAACAAAAAAAGAAATTTTATTACAGTTAAAACAAATTCAACTCGGAAATTTTACAGATTCTGAACTTAATAAAACTAAATTATACGTATCACAGGGAATAAAACATACAAAAGATAGTTTAGAAAGCTTGAATTCTTGGTACGTTTCACAAGTTTTTTCTGAAAATAAGCATACTCCTGATGACATAATAAACAAAATTAATCAGGTAACTAGAGAAGAAATTATTGAAGTTGCTAATAAAATCACTCTTGACACAGTGTATACCTTGACAAATAGTTAATAATATAAATTATAAAACATTAAAATATAGTAATATAGAAAGAAGTCGATGTTTATGAATCCTAAAAAAATTAGTTATGATTTAATTAACGAAGAGTATTATT
>CAYYWE010000090.1:0-3413 GCA_964475315.1 uncultured Eubacteriales bacterium | reverse complement strand
TTGTATGCCAATTTCCGTATTTTTCTGGCAATGCCCTCCATTTGCAGCCATTTTCGGCAACATACAATATCGCATTGATCAACTGGAGATTGCTCATGCTTACATTCCCACGTTGGCGAGGTAAGTGTTTTTTGATTTTGTCATATTGTTTTTGTGTTATTTCCATACCACCTAATATACCCTATACCACTCCATTTGTCAATAAGTGTGAACACTCTCTAATTTTAATCTGTAAAATATTGTCTATAAAATTCTTCTGCTTCGCTAAGTTTATTTTCTAATATAAGTCGGTAAAATTGTTCAGCAGCTTCCGGAAGCTTTTTTTCCATTGCACATTTTTTACAAATATTATAGAAAAAATTTCCCAATTTTACATTTTCAGTTTTCATAATTATATTAAAATATTGTTCTGCTTTATTCAAATCACAATTTTCCATAATTTCATAAAAATACTGGTATGTTAGTTTGGGATGCTTTTTGACAAGCGTAAGATACATTTTCAATATTTTTGGATTATTTTTTAACGACAAATAATAATAATTCATAGAATAAGAGTGGTCTTTGTATGATTTAAATAATTCTATAAAAATCTCAGCAATATCAAACTGATTTTTGCTTATAAGCAGGTAATAGTGTTCAGCTAATGTCAGATTTTGTTTTACAAGGAAACAATATTGTTCGGCGGCTTCTAATTGATTATTTTCTATAAGTGATAAAAAATTTTTCCCTTCTTCTTTTTCTCTACATGAATCACACAGAAGTATATCTTTTTTTGTTCCTAACATATAAATTTTGTAACATAGTTTGCATTTTGCGTTATCTACTTCATCACTAACGTCTTCGTCATCAGAAATATCTTCATCGAAAAAATGCATTCTGATAGCATTGTCTTGAATAGAATCATCGCTTTCATATTGTTTTGTCCTAGGTGACAATTGGTTAAATTCTTGTTGCTTACCACCAACTGCGAAACTCTGACTTGTTGACTCATCTCTTTGTCTATCAGTTCTTCCTTTATGCGCAAAAACTGCCATTGCTTCACATTTATTTTTAAATGTTTCCCCGGCACTACCAAATACCCTGCTATAAGGCTTAGATTCTTTTTTGAGTAATTTATAAACCTTTCTAATGCATCCGCGGGCATGACCACCGCCATCACCAAATCTTAAAGGCTCGGCAACCATCAAAATTCCGCAAAATACAGCCAAATAACCGTCAGACATCCCTGCGCCAATAACTATCCCTCAATACTCGTTACAGAAGAAATATATGGCATACTTAAATAGTTATAGATGGTAGTTAATACCACTTCATTAAGATAGTTGTCATCCAAATAATTAGACAATTGTTTATAGTCACCAGGAGTTCTATCTTTAGAAATTATACAATCAGGATTACTAATAGTACCAGTTTTTTTAACAGTGACAGTCCCGAAGGGAGTATTAATTGTTACTATTTTTTTGATTTCAAGTCTTTTCACTTGATCTGCCAAAAAAGCAGCCATATATTTATAATGCCCTTTTTGAATAATTTTAATTTTCTTTTGTATTTTTGGGATAGATTCGCCGTCAAAGTTTCCACTTATTAATTTACGTATCATGTTTTGAATCTCCTTTGCTTAAAATTAAAATAAATATTGTATTTTGTATTCTTTCATGGTATAATATACTTAAATGTATTAAGAGGGGTGTACTGTGAAAAAATTGAGGTTTATATTGCTTTCTGTTTCTTTTTTTATGATATTTTTCAGTTTAAAGGTTTCCGCACGTTCTATTTTTGTTGAAACTTTTTCCGAATACAGAGGACCAGGAATATATATGTACTATAAAGACTTTTCAGGTAAATTATCAGATTGTTTATGTGCGTATACCTTTGGAAATGTTTCACAAGACTTAAAAAGCAAGTTGTCTAAGATAAATGGTATAACAGTATCAGAAAAAAATAAAAAGTATACCATAATAGAGGGTTTGGCTGAAAAAATGAGTGAGACAACTTTGGCAATTGATTACTATATAGAGTCTTGGCAAAATCAATCTTTAGATGAAACTCTATGTAGTGAAAATATAGACAAATTGAATAGTAAACTAGATGCTACGGTAAATAAGACGTTATTTATTTTATCTAATTAAAAACCAATTAATTTATAAACTATATGATTGTTAACAATTCGGTGCTTTTCAACAAGCCCTATTTTTAAATGTTGAATAACTTTTTTTGAATTCATATTTTCTTTGTTTATTTTAACAAATATCTCGTTTACATTTAAACAATTAGAGATATACTTAACATAGGACTTTACACCTTCAGTAGCATATCCCTTACCTCTATATTCTTTTTTCAAAACATATCCAAGTTCATAAAATTTGGCGTTTTCTACATGTAACTATTCCTATAAAACTAAGGTCTGATTTTTTAATGACTGCTAAATATCCTGTACGGTACCGTTTGTATTGCCTGATATTATCGGCTATCCAACGCTTTAATTCTTGATTAGTAAATAATTCGTTCCATGGCAACATAACTTTTGGATTTTGTAGTATTTTAGATAATTCTTGAAAGTCCTTAAATGATATTTCTCTTAAAATAAGTCTCTCGGTTTCTAAAACTATCATGGCGATTGTTCCAATTCACTAACTATGTCTGTTAAACTTACAATTTGAGAACTACTTTTTACTAAGGATTTTAACTTAGTTTTATCATTAACCAAGACCAGCGGCCAATCGTAATCTTTTGATTTTAGTTTTTCATATTTAGGAAATTCTTGCTTAAGCATATATACATCTGCTCTTTCACAGCCAATTATACCGTCTGCGTATTTGAATTTTAGAAGTTCTCCTTCTATAAAAATTCTTTTGATTTCAATTTCATTTTTAGTGAAAAGCCTTTTAACATTAGAACTTTGAGGTTTTTCAAAAATTATATTGTAAACATCTTGAGTTCCAGGTGGAATTTTTGCACCGATATCTACTGTCATCAAGATGTCTTTTTCTATAACTTTTCTTTTAATGAAATAATTGATTACTTTTTTAGCACATAAACTAGTAAAATATATTCCTTGCCACAAAGTTATCACCTCCATCTTGTAAATTATACTAAAAAGTACTAAAATAATCAATAATAAGATTCATAATTATTAAAATAGAACGGTTTGTTTCAAGTAATTCTCTCCATAAAAAGCAAAAAACGGATTGTACTACAGTTTCTTCCTGCAATATAATCCGCTATCTGTCTACAAATATCATATTTAATTTGAATTTCTAAATTTAAACTCTACCTTTCCATCTTCATAAACTATAGCTTTATCTGTCAACACATACCAAAGTCGTTCGTCAAATTCGTCTATTATTTTGTCATTACTTTTCAAATTTTCAATAAATAGCTTGATTCTGTCTCTACGAACTTTTAAATCTTGT